>JAFTPR010000017.1 GCA_017463145.1 Clostridia bacterium | reverse complement strand
TCTTCGTTGGACAGCTTTTCAAGCGATTGCTTCACCGCCTCCACACTACCCTGCACGTCACCCTTGACAATCAAATTCAAATTCTTGATCTTGCCTTCTTCTACTTGGGCAAACACGTCGTCGAGCGTAACGCGGCTCTGTTCCTTAATCATGCTTTCGCGCTGTTTATTCTTTCTTTCTTCTTGTACCTGCTTCATCAGCGCTTGATCGACTGCCATAATGCTGTCGCCCGCGTTGGGAACGTCCTCCAAGCCAAGAATAGATACTGCCATAGACGGACCTGCGCTCTTGACAGCTCTGCCCTTGTCGTCGAACATTGCGCGCACACGCCCCATCGTCGTACCGGAAAGGATATTGTCGCCCGTTTTAAGCGTACCCGTCTGTACGATAATACTTGCAACAGGACCTTTGCCCTTATCAAGCTTCGCCTCGATAATCGTACCCTTTGCCTGACGGTCGGGGTTCGCTTTCAGCTCTTGCATTTCCGCAACGAGATTTACCGCATCAAGCAACTCGTCGATACCCATGCCCGTCTTTGCGGAAACGGGAATAACCATTGTATCGCCGCCCCATTCTTCGGGAACAAGTTCGTGTTCGATAAGCTCTTGCTTTACCCTGTCGGGGTTGATCTCGTATTTGTCCATTTTGTTCATTGCAACGATAATAGGCACGTTGGCGGCTTTTGCGTGATTGATCGCTTCCACCGTCTGCGGCATAATACCGTCGTCCGCGGCAACGACGAGGATAACCACGTCCGTTACCTGCGCGCCACGCGCACGCATAGCCGTAAACGCCGCGTGACCGGGCGTATCGATAAAGGTAATCTGCTTGCCTTTCGCCGTAACCGTGTACGCGCCGATACTCTGCGTAATGCCGCCTGCTTCGCCTGTCGTAACGGAAGTTGCACGAATTTTATCCAAGAGCGACGTTTTACCGTGGTCAACGTGACCCATAACCGTAACAACGGGTGCGCGGGTAACAAGCTTGCTCTCGTCCTCCGTTGCCGTCGTGTCCATCAACATTTCTTCCGCCGTCTTTTCGGGCTTGTATTCAAGGTCGATACCCATATCCGCCGCCATGAGCGCCGCATTATCGTAATCGATCGAATCGTTGATTCCTTTCATAATGCCTTCCTTGAACAAACGCTTGGTGATTTCCACCGCCGAAACGCCAAGTTTCTCGGAAAGAACTTTCAAGGGAATATCCTGCGTAGTAACGACTGCGTGGTCGATTTTAATCGTAGGAATTTCCTGCTGTTTTTGCTTTTTGGGCGAACGTACTTTTCTGTACCCCGACTTATCTTCGTCGAAGTCCTCCACAGTCATACCCTGCTGTTTGATAAGTTGCCGTTTGGAAAGCGCCTTTTTCTCTGTATACGTCTTTTCAAACGTCTTTTTCTTGGCGGGAGCAGAAAACGTTTTGCCTCCCTCTTTGGGCATAATCGGAGCGCTTATGGGCGCGCCGCCTTGCGGGCGAGGCATTCTCGGAGCACCGCCTGCGGGACGAGCGCCGTTAAACGGTCTGTCGCCTTGCGGGCGGGGCGGTCTGTCGCCCTGCGAACGAGGACGGTACGTTGAGCCGTACGAATTGTTGCTTACATTGAGATCTACGCCCGGTTTCGCCACGTACTCACCCTGCACCTGCCCGTTATTGAAATAGCGGGGCGCACGGGGCGCAGCGGGCTTAGGCGTAAACGTTTTAAGCGGCCTTTTTGCCTCTGCCTTGGGTGCGGGAGCTTCCTCCTTGACCTCTGCGGGGGCAGGCGTTTCCGCTTCTTCCGTTTTTTCCTCCGTCTTGACTTCTGCCTTGACTTCTTCTTGCGGCTCGGCAACGGGCGGTTCTTCCGCCTTTACTTCCTCTTGGGGTTCTTCCGTCGCCTTTTTGCGCGTCGTTTTCTTTTTCGGCTTTTCCTCTACGGGTTCTTCTGCGGGAGTAGCCTCCTTTGCGGCTTTCGCAGCTTCCTCGGCAAGACGCGCCGCTTCCGCTTTTGCGGCTTCTTCGGCGATCAATCTATCGCGCTCCGCCTTTTCCGCCTCCAAAGCAGTTAAATTTTTTAAGATTTCCGTAAGATTTCTTTCCGTGGACGAAAGGCGCTTCATTACGCCGCCCAAACCGTCCTCGCTCAAAAGCTGTGAAATCCTTTCCGCGTTATCGTATTTTGCCATAAGTTCAGTTGACTCCTCCCGAATATAATTCCGAATTTATAATCCAATCTTGCTCGTTTTCGGCTTCTTTCAAAATTGCCGAAGCGAGATTTTTATCCTTTATCCCTACCGCTTTTACGGCAGGTCTGTTGAGATATTCGCCAAGCATGCCCGCGCGTATTGCAATAACGGGACAGCCCAGCCGTTCTTTCGCTTTTTGCAAGGTCTTTACGGAACTTGCGCCTAAGGCGTTGTCGCAAAGCAATACAAACACGCCCTTTCTTTGCGCGTCGATATCGTCCACGCCGAATACAATATTCCTTGCCCGTATGCAAAAACCGAGATAGGTAACGAGTTTACCGTTTTTCAAAGGTTTCCTCCGCAACGTCTTTTGCGAGCTGTTGATACACCTGCTCGTCTACCGCCGCCTTGAACGCTTTATGCAAAAGCTTTTTATCGCTCAACTTTTTCTTGCAGTCCGCTGCGCCGCAAATATACGCGCCACGCCCCGCCGCTTTGCCCGTAGGGTCGGCGAATATCTCGCCGTCGGCATTGCGCACGATACGCGTCATTTCCTTTTTCGGCTTCAATTCACGGCACGCAATGCACGTTCTCATCGGTACGCTTTTCGCCATATTATTCCTCGACTGCTTCCTCTTCCGTTTCTTCAAGCTCCATTTGTGCAAGCACTTCTTGCGCTTCGGGCGAAGACTCGCTCTTTACGTCGATTTTCCAACCCGTGAGCCGCGCTGCCAAACGCGCGTTTTGTCCGTCCCTGCCGATTGCAAGCGAAAGCTTTTCGTCGGGAACGATTGCCATTGCGCTCTTCTCGCCTTTTGCCGTAACGGAAATGACCGTTGCGGGCGAAAGTGCCTTGTAAATGAACGCAAGCGGGTCTTCGTTCCAAAGGATAATATCGATCTTTTCCCCGCCAAGCTCCTCCACGACGGCGTTGACTCTTGCGCCGCGGTTACCCACGCACGCGCCAACTGCGTCCACTCTTGCGTCGTTGGAGAAAATCGCCATTTTGGTACGGTGACCGGGTTCGCGGGCAATCTCCTTAATTTCCACAATCCCTTGCGCAATCTCGGGTACTTGTTCCTCAAACAGCTTTTTCACAAGCCCTTGCGCCGTACGGGATACAACGATTTGGGAGTTTCTGCCGCTGTTTTTTACACGCTTTACAAACACTTTGAGTTTATTGCCCACCACGTATTTTTCCGTCAGAACTCTGTCCTGCGGGGGCATAACGCCCTCCGTCTTTTTATCGCCAAGCTCTACGTATACGTTGCGTTCGTCAATCTTACGAATCGTACCCTCCATCAACTCGCCCTCTTTATCCGAGAACTCGCTTAAAGCATTGTCACGCTCCGTTTCGTGCAATTTTTGCAAAATGACCTGCTTTGCCGTTTGCGCTGCAATACGCCCGAAGTTTTTGGGAATGAAGTTCGTCACGATGGTATCGCCCACTTGATGCGTAGGATCAAGCTCCTGCGCGTCTTCAAGGGAAATTTCCTTATCTTTATCTTCGACTTCTTCCACAACGTAACGCGTCGCGCTGAAATCAATCGTGCCTTTTTCCGCGTCGAGGGAAACGGAAATCTCCGCGCCGCCGTCGAACTGCTTTTTGTATGCAGATGCAAGCGCGTTTTCAAGCGTTGCGATAAACGCTTCTTCGCTGATTCCCTTATCTCTTACCAAATCGGCAAGCGCAGCAAAAAACTCCTTGTTTTCCATAATATTTTATTCTCCTGTTTGATTTTTTCTTATTTTATAACAACCCCGAAAAATCGATTGCCCTGCAAATTTTTGCAATCTTACTCTTTTCGAGCTTTATCACTTCGCCCTTATCCTCTACGGAAACGCAATTCCCGTCGTAACCGACGAGCTTCGCCTCAATCAGCTTTTTGCCCCTTAACGGCGCGTACAGCTTAATTTCCACATTTTCGCCCATGCATTTATCGAAATCTCTTTGCGTTTTGAGCGGTCTGTCCAAGCCAGGGCTGGACACGTTGAGCGTGTACGGCGCGCCGAACGTAGGGTCAAACTCGTCGAGAACGGGATCGATCGCTCGATGAAATTTCTCGCAGGTATCGAGATCCACGCCGCCTTCAATATCGATATACACCGTAAGCGCGGGTTCTCTGCCTTGCTTAAATTCCACCTCGACAATCTCGATAGACATAGCCTCGGCAATCGGTTGCAAAGCGTTTTGTATTTCTTCCACCGTTTTGATTTTCATAGCGCCTCTTCACGGCAAATATGCCGTTTAACAAATATTGAGAGTGGTTCGCACCACTCTCAATAATAAAAGATATTATTAAGTGTCTTTATTATACCATTATCTTTTGCAAAACGCAAGTGTTTTACACCGCTTTTTCCAAATTTTTCAACCGTTTTTGTTATTGCCCGTAATATTCCCGAAGCATATTTTTCAATACCTCTACTTGCTTTTGAATGGCAAGTCCCTTATCCGTCTGCTTTACAAGCACACGTTTTTCGTAGCTGCGGAGTCGGCGTACCTCGCTTTTCAAATCCACAAAGTGTTCGAGTACGTCCACCCTCGAAAATTCGGGAGAATGGGAAACAAGATACAAGCCCTCCGAATTGCTGATAAGCGTATACCCGCCGATACCCGTTTTTTCGTGGTAGGCTTTCGACAAACCGCCATCTATGGTAACGTGGCGGCAATTTCCGCTTTCGGGCGTTTCGCCGTCCTTCACCTTGACAGGCATATGTCCGTTGACGATTACGGAATCTTTCCCGCCAAGCCCGAATTCGGCAAGCACCTTTAAGCAAAACCGCTCGTGCTTGATATGGTCGTAATACGGGTCTTTCTTCTCCTGTTCGGAAACGCCTTGAAAGTACTTGGCGTACACACACATCTTATCCCGCCCGTACAACGGCGATTTCTTGCCGCACCAAAGATACCACATAAAATCGAGGGAATATCTATCCCCGCGCGCCGCCGCCCGCACAAGCGCGTCCAAACGGTCGTACAAGGCTTTACCTTTGTATTTTTTATCCCCAACCACCACTTCCGAAAACTCGCCGTTTTCTTCCGTAGGAATACAGCCGTGCAATAGCAAGTTGCCGTTATAGCATTTATACATACTGCCAAACCGCAACAAAAAGTCCATATGCGCGTGCAGTCTTTTGTTTGTTTTAAACTCTTCGGTAAGCAGAGAAATCAACGCCCGCTCCTTTTTTGTGAGCGACCTTTCGGGATATTGCGCCCGATCCTGCATATCAAATTCCGTATGCCTTGCGATTAACTCGTTTTCGAGCTTTAACTGAATGACCGTAATCGCTTTCGTCATCTTTGCAAGTAAATCGTTTTTCTCGAAATCGCTTTCCTCGCCGTATACGTCGGAGATAAGAAACCGCTCGCAGGAGTCTTGCCCGTATTCTTCCAAAGCAAACGTCATCAACGGACGGAGATTGATCCCGTAATTTTCAATGACCTGCAAGTTGCGGTACGCGCAGTTGATACGGATTACGTTGCACACGCAAGCCTCGTTTCCGAAATGCGCGCCAAACCACAACACGTCGTGATTGCCCCATTCGATATCGAGCGAATGATACCCCATCAGTTTATCGACGATTTTATCCGCTCCGTTGCCACGGTCGTATATATCCCCGACAATATGTAAATGGTCGACGGCAAGCCGTTGAATCAGCGAACACATTGCCGTTATAAACTTATCCGCATTGCCAAGCTCGATTATCCCCGAAATGATTTGGGAATAATATTCGGACTTCGTAATGCTATGATAAGGCATATTGATAAGTTCGTCGATAATGTAACGGTAATCCCTCGGCAACGCTTTACGTACCTTGGAACGGGTATATTTTGCGGCAACTAATTTACATACCTCGATAAGCCGATACAAAATATCCGCATACCGCTTGTTCCCCGTTTCTTCGCCACGCATTTTTTCAAGGCGTTTTTCAGGGTAATAAATCAGCGCGGCAAGCTCGTTTTTTTCTTTCATGGAAAGCGTATCGCCAAACGCAAGATCTATCTTGGTTCGGATAACCCCCGACGCATTGCGCAGAATATGCAAAAACGTTTCCGCTTCGCCGTGCAGATCGCTTAAAAAATGTTCCGTGCCTTTTGGTAAATTGAGTATCGCCCGCAGATTTATAATCTCCGTTATAACCTCCTGCGGGTTTTGAAACTGCTTTGCAAGCAACTCGTAAACTTCTTTGTTTTCCATTTATTTCCTCTTATTCTTTATGTTTACGTATATATTTTTTCGTCGCAACAATGCTCCGTTATGCCTTTATGCTATTTGCCTCTTTTTCTATCTCCCCGTTGATCGCCGCCATTTCCCCGACGGGTACTTTTATGATCTCCCTATCGTAGGTTACAAGCCCGTTAATTTCCTCCTCCACGTCGGAAACCTGCGTATAGATACACCCGCAAAGCCCCTTTTTTATCAACGGCAACAGCTTTTGAAGATACAACTTCTTCAGCGCTTCTACCAACGCTTTTGTTTCGCGGAATTTCTTGTACCCGAACTCCTTTTCCGTATCAAAGACGTGCCCGTCGATTTTCATAGAATACCCGCCAAACTCGCTAAGCACCACCGCCCTTGCATCTTTGGGTACTTTTAACGGCGTATAGTACGTATGCAGACTTTTCAGTTCCGTTTTTCCAACCCCCTGATCGTGCCAACCGCTCACCGAATCGATAATACGGGTAGGATCGATTTGACGGACGTACTGTGTAAAATATGCGGAATCGAACTGTCCCCAACCCTCGTTGAAAGGTACCCACACGGCAATACACGTACAGTTGTACAACTGCGCAAGCGTTTCCTGTACGCTTTGGGCAAACTCTGCTCTGCCCCGCTCATCCTCACGGGCGAAATAGGCGTAGTCGTTGTCCTTATGGTGAAACCCCAAAAACGGAAACGCCGCCACGTGCGTAAACTTGTAGTCCCCGCCACCGTTGACAAAATCCTGCCACACACAAAGCCCCAGCCTGTCGCAATGGTAATACCACCGCATAGGCTCTATTTTGATGTGCTTGCGCACGGTGTTAAAGCGCATGGCTTTGAGCATTTCCAGCTCCTCGATTGCCGCTTTATCACTCGGATACGTAAGCATTCCGTCCGACCAATACCCCTGATCGAGCACGCCGTTGAAAAAGTACGGTTTCCCGTTGAGTGTCAAACGCATTTTGCCCGTTTCGTCCTTTGTCTGCCCGAAGGATCGCACGCCGAAATAGGAGCGGACTTCATCCCCTGCGCCGTTGCGGAGAACGAAGTTGTACAGCTTGGGCGTTTCGGGCGACCAAAGCGTAAAATCATACGAGAGTGTAACGCTTTGCGTATATCTTTCCCGTAAAATCTCCGTATCCCCGTCGTATACGGCTATCTCCTGCTCGCTTTCCGAAACAGATTCTATCAATACTTCTTTTTTCTCTGCATTGGGCGTGATTTTCAAGCCACCTATGCAGTCCTTGGGCATACTCTCCAACCAAACCGTCTGCCAAATACCGCTTTGCGGTGTGTACCAAATACCGCCCCGCTTATCGCTTTGCTTGCCGCGCGCGCCGCCGTTTCTCGTTGCTTCGTCCCTGCAAACGACCGTAATTTCGTTTTCTCCCGCTTGTATTTCGTTGGAGATATCAAAGGCAAAGGCGGTAAACCCGCCCACGTGCTGTCCGACTCGCTTACCGTTGACAAACGCCTCACATTCGCTGTCCACCGCGCCGAAATGCAACAGCGTAACGCCCCGCAACAACTCGCCGTTTGCCGTGAACGTACGGCTATATACGAGCTTTTCACCCGTGCGCAACACAAAGTCCTTTACGCCGCTATGCAGCGTTTCCGGCGAAAACGGAACGAGAATTTCTCCCTCGTTTTCTCTTGCACCCGCAACCGTTTCTTTATAAAAGCTCCATTTTCCGTTTAAACAAAGCCAGCTCTCCCTTTGCAACTGCGGCAACGGATGCTCGTCATGCGGAATTTCGCCTACCTCATACCTCGTTTTCAATACCATTTTTTCCTCCTTTATTGCGCTTTACAAGCAACGGGATAACAGCAAACAGCAAAAGCGCCGCAATCGCCCCTGCAAGGAATATTTCGGGCGCGGGGATATACTGCGTGGTCATTGCATCTGCGCCGGCATCAGGCAAAGGCAATGCTTGCGCCTTGTTGATGGCGTTTCCGATCATAGGACCGAATATCATTGGCAACAATACGCTGAATATCATTCGTACGCCCTGCAATTTTCCCGCGTCGCTCGGCGGCGTATTATCCCGTATGAGTGCGCCGCTCAATGCGGAAACGAATATATATCCCGTAATCATCACGAATCCCGCCACGCCGAACGTGATAAGCGTAGCCGTTTTATGCTCGAAATGCATAAAATACATCAACAGCAAACCTGCGGAGAACACACCCGAAGCGATATACAAAAGCTTTGCTTTGTCCTTTTTATCGGACAATCCGCCAAGATATAAATTAACCAGCGCGCCAAGCACAATCGCTACACCGAACACGATACTGTATTCCAACGTTTCAAACCCGAGATACGTTTTCATATAAATAATCAAATACGGCATAAATATCTGGCAAGCAATGCCGTAAATTCCCACAATCAAAAACGTGAGGTACAAGGACGAATTCGCCTTGACGACGCTCGGTTTAAAACCGTAAAAAATATCTTTGAGCATGCCGCTTTTTTCCAACGCAGGGCTATCCTTGATAAAGAATATGCCTGCCGCCCCGCAGACGGTTATCACCGCGCCGAGCGCAAAAAACAATCCCTGATAGCCAATCGCTTCCACGAGCATACCGAATCCGCCCGCCACGATAAGCATAGCAATCAGCGGCAAAATCGAAAGTACGCCCTCCACTTTGCCTCGGAAACTTTCTTTTGTATTATCCGTTACCCAAGCATTGAACGCCGCGTCGTTTGCGGTCGAGCCGAACACCGTCATTACGCAATCCAAAACGACGACGAGCACAAGGGTAATCCCTACCGCTTTTATTTCCGTCGTATGTAAGAGTTTGACGGTATTTTCCGTCGATATAAATCCAAACAGAGCGACGGTCAATCCCCAAATAATATAGCCGTAAGACAAAAACTTTCGCCTGTTCCCCGCCTTATCCGAAAGCGTGCCCGCAACAAGCGTCGTTACCGTTGCCGTAATGCCCGAAAGCTGTACCATCAACGTAACGGTATCGAGATCGGGAGAAATCGTTTCAAACACGAACAGATTGAAATACATATTCTCCACCGACCAAGCAATCTGTCCAATCAAGCCGAAAACAATCAATATCCACCAATTCCGTTTTCCAAACGTCTGCATAGTTTTCTCCTTAACCAAAGTAATATAATCCGAACCAAGATTTTTAGCTAAGAATTTAAGCGTCTACTTCGTTGAAACCCTTGATAAACCGCTTAGTTGACCTGCGGCTTTCACCTTGTATCCGCAATAAATTCTTTCGTTATAAAATTGCTTCGCATCCCAAAGTTCGGATTTTTTAGTCTATTTTTGGTGAGGAGGAAGCAATCATACCAAAGTATTCTAATGACGACGAGCCGAAAAGAGCAAAAAAGACGGCTTTGGGGCTGGTTTGGATTATATTGCTTTGGTTATAGGTTACAAGGGAAGCTTTCCCCGTTTTTTAATGAATTCTATAAATATTTTCGCCGTGGTGCAAGCGTCGTCGAACGCGCGGTGATGATTGAACGTGAAGCCGTAATAATCGGCGATTGTGTTGAGCTTGTAATTGGCAAGCGAACCGCGGAGCAATTCTTGGGCGAGTGTCATTGTATCAAACAGCGTACAATCGAGCATATATCCGTTTTGTTCGGCATAATACCGTACGAACGAATAGTCGAAATTGACGTTATGCCCGACGAGATACGCCCCGTCGATAAACTTGTAAAAGTCTGCCATTACGGCGTCAATCTCGGGCGCGCCCACAAGATCTTTATCTTCTATACCCGTCAAATCGATAATTTCCTTGGACAGGCGTTCGGGGCAAGCCACGAACGAGGAGAACTTCTCCTTCATTTCCCCGCCGACGATTTTCACCGCGCCAACCTCGATAATCCGATCCATTTTTCCCATAGCGGGATTGGAATTTAAGCCTGTCGTTTCAAGGTCGAATACGACGAACGTGTTGTTTTTGAGCTCGTCGGGTTTTTCAAGCATATCGAAAAATCCTGCTTGCGTATAATCGACGTACGCCTCAGGGAATACCGTATGGTAAAATTTAGGCACAGGCTTTCCCTTTCTTGCCACGGGCGTAAAATCGGCGGGCGCGCTGCCGTAATTGATCTTCGCCGCCTTAAAACTTCTGTTGCCTTTAAATTCCTCGTTTTCGCCGATAATGACAATCTTGTCACCCGTCTTTAATTCCCGTATCTTATCGACGGTAAGCTTTTTGGGAAAATACGTCGTACGAAGCAACCCCGTACCGTCGTTTATCGTGACGGAAAAACGCGTTTTTTGCACGTCCTCCCCCGTCTTTTCGTTGTGCTTGGTATACTCCCGTTCTTCGATAAAGGAAATCGAACCGCAAACGGCAAACTGCCCCTCCACGTTTGCGCTGTCCGCAATGTACACAGCCTGTTTGGGGATAGCGTCTGCCCCGTCAATCTTCTCGAATCCACAAATCTCGAACCGCCTTGTTTCCACAGGCGCTTCTTCTTCCGTTTCGGGGATTTCCTCCAAAATGGACTCGTCGGGCGCATCCTTTTCCACGATACGTACCGTGCCGTAGAACGAGCCGCAAAACACGCTGGAAAGGTATTTGCTCGTATCGTCGAGAATTTTCCCCGACGAAAAGAGCACCTGCTCACCCGAAGCGATATCCACAACGAAATTCGCTCCGCTCGTCAGCATTTCCACCTCAATATTTCCCTCCTCCAAAAACGCCGAGGCGGCAGGGAATTTCGAGGCGATATATTCGTAAATTTTCCGTTTGAGCATATCCTTATCGGGTACGCGCTTGACAATATCAAGCTTCGCGGTAAAATCTTGCGGCAAATACTTTTGAGCAATCCGCCTTGCCTCCTCCGCTTCCGCTTGCGTGTACGCCTTGTCCGTCACGAGGCAAAACTGCGCGCTTCGCTCCCGTTTCGTAATGATAATTCCACGCAGGATTGCATTTTTTAATCCTGCAAGCGCACGTATTTCCCCCAAATATTCTTCCACTCTATTCATCTAACAACGCCCTGATTTCCTTTAAAAATTCTTCCTCTGCTTTCTTTGCAGGTACTTTTTTATAAGGCTCGCCTTTCTTGAACAGCAAACACGCGCCGTTCCCGCCCGCAATGCCAAGGTCTGCGTCTTTCGCCTCGCCCGGTCCGTTTACCACGCAACCCATTACGGCAATTTTCGCCTGTTTTTTATACGGCTTAACAAACGCCGTCACCTTTTCCGCCAGCGACATACTTTCCCACGAACATCTGCCGCACGTCGGACAGGAAACCACCTCTACGTACGCTTCGTCTATTCCGCAAGCGCGTAAAATGAGATTCGCCGCGTCGATTTCTTTCACGGGATCGTCTGTAAGCGATACCCGTATCGTATCGCCGATACCGTTCAACAGCAAGCTGCCGATCCCGACGGCGCTTTTCACAATCCCCGCTTCCGTTGTGCCTGCTTCCGTCACGCCGAGATGCAGAGGGTAATCCGTTTTCTGCGCAAGCAACGTATACGACCGCACGGTGAGCGGCACGGACGAAGCCTTGACGGATATGGCGATATCGTTTACGCCGAAACGTTCCAATATCCCCACGTTATAGAGCGCGCTTTCCACAAGCGAAAATTCGTTTTTGCCGTACTTTTCCAAAAAGCTCTTTTCAATACTGCCTGTATTCGAGCCGACCCGCACGGGAATTTTATGCGCCTTTACACAATCCGCCACGTACTTTATTTCTTTTTCCCCGCCGATATTACCAGGGTTAATACGTACCTTGTTTGCGCCGTTTTCAATCGCCGTCACCGCAAGCTTAGGCGAAAAATGGATATCCGCCACAAGGGGTAAGCGAATTTTGGAAACAACCTCTTTCACCGCCAATGCATCTGCCTCGTCGGAAACGGCTACGCGTACAATATCGCACCCGGCGCGCTCCAAAGCGGCGATTTGTTCCACCGTCTTTTCCACGTCCGACGTCTTAGTCGTCGTCATGGACTGTATTTTTATACGCTCCCCGCCGCCGATATATACGCCGCCGACGGAAATTTTTTTCGTCTTTTTCATTCCGTTCCCCTTTATTTGTCCCGCTTGTCGTTTTTCATCATCTGTTTCAACTCGGACATAAACGAGGACAAGTCCTTAAACGAACGGTACACGGAAGCATACCGCACGTAAGAAACCTCGTCTACTTTTTTCAGCCGTTCCATTACCATTTCCCCAATCGCTTTCGTCGTAATTTCGCTTTCCATACTGTTATATACTTGCTTGGAGATATCTGCCACCATATCGTCGATAACGGACATTGGAACAGGGCGTTTTTCGCAAGACTTGATAATACCGTTGCGCACCTTTTCGGCATTATACGATTGTCTTGTACCGTTATTTTTCACAACGAGAATAGGCGTTACCTCTATCGTTTCGTACGTCGTAAATCTGCGCCCGCAACCCGTACACTCCCTACGGCGACGTATCGTTCTGTCGTCGTCGGCAGAACGGGAGTCTATCACCTTACTTTCCGTACATTCGCAATACAAGCATTTCATTTTCTTTTTCCTCCGTTTTTAACCGCTCAGTTCTTCTTGCCCTTGCGTTTCCGAATTTCCTTTACTTCGTTTTCATACCCCCGATCATTGGGCGTATAATAAATTTTATCTTTGATGGAATCGGGCAAATATTGTTGCTCGACATACCCGCCGTAGTTGTGCGGATATTTATAATTCGCGCTGTTTGCTTTATCCTCTTTACTGCCGTAAGAATTGTCTTTTAAATAGGGCGGAATAGTATCGTCCCGCATTTGCCTTGCGTCCGCTTTCGCGGCGTACATTGCCTCTACGACGGAATTGCTCTTCTCCGCTTCGCATACGTAAATGATCGCCTCGGACAAAGGAATCATTGCTTCGGGATAGCCTATCTTTTCCAAAGCATACATTGCCGAGGTTGCAATTTGCAAAGCCCGCGGGTCTGCCATACCGACGTCTTCCGCCGAATGTACGACGAGCCGCCTTGCCACAATCATTGGGTCGCACCCGCCCTCTATCAACCGCATAGCGTAATACAACGCTGCGTTCGCGTCGCTGCCGCGAAGCGATTTGCAAAACGCCGAAAGAAAATCGTAATAGGAATCCTCGTTATACGAAAGCGCTGTCCGCTGAATGGATTGCTCGGCGTCCGCAAGCGTGATATGCACCTTCCCCTCGCTATCCGGTTCGGTGGTGAGCGCCGCAAGTTCCAACGCGTTATATGCCGTCCGCAAATCCCCGCCTGCCATACGGGCAATATGTTCAATCGCCGCCTCGTCCGCCTGTACGTTCTGTTTTCCCAAGCCCTTGTGGCGGCTTTTAATCGCTTTTTTAAGTGCTTCCTCTATATCTGCGTTCGTAAGATGTTTAAACTCAAAAACTCGGCAACGGGATACGATAGCGGGCGTCATGGAAGCATACGGATTTTCCGTCGTCGAACCGATAAAAATGATCGTACCCTGCTCGATTGCTGGGAGCAGGGAATCGCTTTGCGTTTTGTTAAAACGGTGACACTCGTCCAACAGCAGATACGTGCGTTTGTTGAACAGTTTCAAATTTTCTCTCGCCGTTTCTACGGCTTTTTTTACGTCCGCTACGCCTGCATTGACGGCGTTGAGCTTGACAAACTCCCCGTTGGTACGGAGCGCAATGATATTGGCAAGCGTAGTCTTGCCACAGCCGGGAGGCCCCCAAAATATGCAACTACCCAATCTGTCCGTTGCAATCGCGCGGCGCAAAAGCGAACCTTCCGCCACGATATGTTTTTGTCCGATAAACTCGTCAAGCGAGTTTGCGCGCATACGCTCGGCAAGCGGTTTCGCCGTTTCTTCGTTTCTGTTAAAATCAAATAAGTCCATACCTGCCCCTGTCGTTTCGTATTTTTTCAGCGCAACAACGCCTTGATCTTCCCTACGTTCGCTTTTCCCGCCTCGTAGCCCTTTTTGTAGGCAAATTCAAACTGTTTAAAAGAATATTGGCTCATATTGCCAAGCTCGGGCTCAATCCAACAATCGATCTTTTCCCTATCCTGTTCCCGCTTCATTTTGGTACGGTAATTGTCCATAAGGTCGATTGTTTCCAGCAATACGCCAAGCGTTGTGGGCATTTTCTCGCTGCAATCCCGCCAACCGAGTACGTCCACGGCAACAACGACGTCCGCGCCCATATTTTTTACTCGGTTATACGGCACGCGTTCCAATATACCGCCGTCTATCAGGCGCATACCGCTTTTTTCCGTCGGGTTGAACACAGCGGGAATACTCGACGAAGCCACTACGCCGTCGAGCACCTTGCCCTCCGAAAATTCCACAACGGATTGGGAAATCATATCCACCGCCACACAACGGAAGGGCTTTTTCAAATCCTTAAAATCGGGATCGCCGATATACCGTTGCAACAATCTTCTTACCTTCTTCGGCTCAAACAAACCGCCCCGACGGCTAGACGGGGAAATCACGTCGAGTATGCGCAGTTTATACACCGCGTTTTTCATTGCCTCCGTCGTCAAGCCCGCGCAGTACGCCGCCCCAACAACCGAACCCATAGAGCAACCCGCCACGTAGTCGGGATAAATGCCCTCTTCTTCCATTGCCTGTAAAAAACCGATATGCGCAACCCCGCGGCTACCGCCTGCGCCAAGCGCAAAACCGAGCGTCTTTTTTTCGTTCTCCTTGCTCATACCACACCTCGTTTTTAACGGCAAGCCTGCCGCTTCTTCAATTCCGGGAATACGCCCCCAAAAGCTTACATTCCAATGTGTTTTGACGAATTGCGGAAAGCATTTCCCCCGCCGAAGATATATCACAATCCGCTTCGATAAAGAAACGGTAATCCCCCGGTCTGTCCTTTACGGGTCTGCTTTCAATCTTCGTCATATTCACGCCGTATGTTGCAATGACTTGTAACAGCTCGCACAAGCTTCCCGGCTTATGCGGACATACAGCGGAGAAGAATATCCGTTCGCTTCCCTCAGGCAATGCCGCCTCGCCTTTTTTGACAAGCAAAAAGTGCGTGAAGTTATTTTTTACGTCGGAAATGCACGCCTCGCTCATGACGAATCCTGCGCGCAAATTCTCCGTATGCGCGCCTGCAATTGCTGCGCTTTTGCCCGTTTCATCTTCCATTGCCCGTGCAAGCCCGAAGCCTGTCGATTCCGTTTCCCGCAAAGCTGCAAACGGCATTTTTTCGTTTAAAAACGCCGCGCATTGATCGAGCGCCTGACGGTGCGAATACACCCGTCCAATCTGCGCAAGAGAAGCGCCCTCTTTGTATATCAATCGGTGATCCACGCGAAGCACCGTTTCTTTTACGGCGTACAAATCGGAAGCCGATTGCAACAAGTCGAGGGGCTGTAATACGCCGCCTTGCAGGCTGTTTTCGATAGGTATTGCCGCCGCGTCCACACGGCCGCTTTCTACTGCCCCGAGTACTTCGGAAAAATTGCGGAAGGGAATACACTCGTCTTCCCAGCTTTGCGCAACGCCGACGTCCGTCGTTTCCGCTTTGAGAAACGTGCGCGCCGCCAAATGCGAATAGCTGCCTTCCGGTCCTAAAAACGCTATTTTCATTTTTCTTCTCTCCCGTATATTTTATACCTGCTCCGCAAGCTTGCAAAGCAACCGCTCCGTGTCCGCCCAACCAAGGCAAGGATCAGTGATGGATTTACCGAATACGTCGTCGTGCTTTTGGTTGCCCTCTTCAAGGAAGCTCTCAATCATAAAGCCTTTTACGATTTTCTTAAAATCCGCGTCAAAGTGACGGTTTTGCATCACTTCTTCGGCTATTCGTATCTGTTGACGGAACTGCTTACCCGAATTGGAATGGTTGCAATCGATTACGATTGCAGGATTTTGCAACGTACTACCCGTGTACAGCTCGGCAAGCTGCATCACCGTTTCGTAATGAAAATTGGGTATATCCGCGCCCGCTCCGTCCACGCCGCCGCGCAAAATGGCATGCGCGTACGGGTTTCCGTCCGAACTGACCTGATAGTTACGGTATTTGAAAACCTGCGGGCTTTGCGCCGCAAAAATGGAATTGACCAGCGCAAGTATATTGCCGCTCATAGGATTTTTCAACCCCACGGGCGCGTCAATCCCGCTTGCCACCTGCCTATGCAGTTGATCCTCAACACTTCTTGCGCCCACGGCGTGATAGGAAAGCAAGTCCTCCACGTACGCAGTATTTTCGGGATATAACATCTCGTCCGCGGAGGTCAACCCCGATTCGTTCATTGCCGCAAGATGCAACGAGCGTATGCTCCGTATCCCTCTTGCAATATCGGGCGTCCCCTCGGGGTCGGGCTGTACAAACATTCCCTTGTACCCCACGCCCTTTGTTCTGGGCTTGTTGGTGTAAATTCGAGGCACGATAACAAGCTTTTCCTTTACCTTTTCGTTCAGCTTCCCCAAGCGGGAAATATATTCGAGCGTAGGCGCAGGCTCGTGCGCGGAACAAGGTCCTACGACAACGAGCATTTTCTCGCTTCTGCCCGAAATGACGTCACGGATTTCCTCGTCGCGCGCGCGCTTGATTTCCTTTAACGCTGCCGTCATTGGCTGTTCGGCGATAAATTCCTCCGGTTCGGGGATAAAGTACTGTTTTTCCAACATAACGAAAACTCCTTCTCTTTCGTTTATTTCCTCTTTCTGATATATTCTTCCACTTCTTTGCTTACGTATTCGTTTATGGGCGTAGAAAACTGCAAGCTGTTCCGTACCATCGAAGAGCTTACATGCAAAAGCTCCTGCGGACAAGGGATATAGACAGCCGTTAAAGCGGGATTCAATTTTTTACTTGCATAAAAATTGGCATTTTCAAAATCAAAATCCGTTGCATTACGAAGTCCGCGCACGTATACGCTCGTTCCCTCTTGTTCAAGCAGCTTAGCCACCGTACCCGTAAACGTAATAATTCTTACGCGCGGTTCGTTGCCGTAATCAAGGGCGAGCATTTCCAGCTTTTCCTCAACCGTAAAAAACGGTTTTTTCTGCGGGTTGACAAGCACTCCGACAACTACCTCGTCAAACATTTTTAAACAAGCTTCCACCACGGCCTTATGCCCAAGCGTAGGCGGATCAAACGAACCCGCAAACACGCACTTGCGTTTAGTTCTCATTTTTCGCCCTCCTGAAAAACGTTAAATATGCCTTGCCGTATTTGCGTTCGTCATACTTTTCAAGTCCTTCTATTTCGCCCTCAAAAACACGATCACGCTCGTACACGGCCACCCCGTTTTCCGTCAACAAGCCCCTTTGCGCAATCTTTTCAAGCGCGGTTTTCCCGCACTCCAAACGGTAGGGCGGATCAATAAAAATCAAATCAAACGGTTGCGTGGCAAGCTCCAAGCAAGCAAGGTAATCCCCCTGCTTCACTTTTGCCTCGTCGCCGTTTACGGGAATTTTTAACGCCGTCAAATTTTTTTTGAGTATAGCAAGACTGTCTTTGGACAGGTCGTTAAAAACAACCTCTTTTGCGCCGCGAGAAAGGCTTTCTATGCCCAATGCGCCGCTTCCCGCAAACAGATCGAGCACCCTCGCTCCGACTACCCGCGTATAGAGAATATTAAACAACGCTTCCCTCGCCCTGTCCGAGGTGGGACGCACGTCCTCCCCCGCAAACTCCGCAAGCAGTCTGCTTCTGTATTTTCCGCCGACGATACGCATAATACGCCTCTTATTACTTTTTCTTGTTGGGCTTCGTGCCGGGCAAGCCGCCATAGTTAATTTTCTTTGGCTTGCTTGCTTCTGCCGCAGCCGCTCTGTCTGCAATCTCTTGCGCCTTGATCGTTTTGTTGCGCTTTGCATACGCGCCTACAATGTACATAACACCCGTTACTATTACGGGAACGAGGGCAAACAGGATAGAAAGATAATAGCTTGCCGCGCCGCCGCCGTAATTGACGTAATAGAAGGGCAATACCGACCAGCCCGAAATAAAAAACCCAATCAGTACGCCGACGCCCGTCCCCGAAGAGAGGCTTTGCGCGTCGATTTTCGCTTGGTTCGCCCCGAAGAAAATACCGACGGCAACCGTCCAAATCCCGATAAACGCGCCTATCGCAAATCCTTTCCAAACACGGTACTCCTTTGCATATTTATGCGAAGAAATTTTGTACCCGCCCTCAAACTCGCTTGCAGATACACGCTTCATATTGCCCGACACAAGCATTTCGTAAGCATTGCCGCCCTGCGCGTAGGTTACAAGCCCGTTGTACGCCGCCGCCACAACGGCGCAAACAATCGTCCAAGTAAGCTTGGAGTTGTCCCATTGCAACGTTTCCACGTCTTTCATTGTCAACATCATCAGTATCGTACCCGCGCAAAAATACATAATCGCTGCGGGAATTGAAGCCTTGAAAAGTTCCCATACTTGTCTGCCGAACTGCTTCATTTTGCTCTTAAAACTCATTTTCGTTTCTCCCGAAATTTTTTCTCTATCCGTTTTTCCGTAACCACCATATCCAACCGCTCGTCGCCCGTTTCCGTCGGCACGCTTTTTACAAGTTGACACTCGTAACAATACCCCATACGTTCCACTTGCGGTTTGTTTTTAAAATACCTATCGTAATACCCGCCGCCGTAGCCCAAACGGTTTCCCTCGCCATCCACCGCAAGCAGCGGCGTTATCGCCACGTCTATCTTACCCGTATATGCTTGTCCGACAGGTTCGCGTATGCCAAATTCCGACAACGTTAAATCTTCGCCGTATTCCACCGCGCAAAGCGCGCCGTTCTCTATCCGAGGGCAACAAACTTTATACCCTTTTTCAAGAAGCCGTTCTATCAACCCGTCGGTTGGTGCTTCCGAAGAAAAGGAGAGGTACACAAGCGCAGTTATTTCCGTACATGCCCCCTTAAAAACAGTTTGAAGCGCCGCCAATGCGTTTTCGATAAGCAACCGTTCCTTTACGTCCCTGTTCTCGTTTGCGCCACGCCGTTCTTTCATATACGCACGAAGTTCCCGTTTCCGTTCCGATACACTCTTTGGTACATCTTCCACAAATTGCAATTTATTCCCAAACATAGCACATCTCCGCACGCCTCGTCGCCGCGCACAACGTTTCGTACGCGATCGTTCCCGCCGCCTTGCCCGTCGCTTCCGCGTCGGAAAGTACGGTAACATTTTCGCCCCGCCGCCCGTTTTCTAAGCGCAAGCAGGCGTCCATACAAAGCGCGCCTGCGTGGTGATCGTAACCGTCCACCCCGTTTTGACTACTCCGTAAAAAACCGTCGGCATAGCCGTATCTGCAAACGCAAATCCGTTTCCCTTCAAGCGTTTTCTCCGCGTCGCCGTAGCCTGCCCCGCCGAACAAGTATTTTCTTGAAGTAACCACCTGCGCCGTTATCCGCATTGCTTTTTTAAGCGGCATACCTTGCGCCCCTGCGGGCAGATAGCCGTACAAGCCTATCCCGATACGCACCATATCGAAAGCAAACGTCGTTCCGAGCGTTGCGCCGTAAGTGGCGGAAAGATGCGCTATACCTTGCGGGAAGTAACCCTTGAATATCCGTTCCGCCCTGCAAAACAACGCGCGTTGATTTTCCGAAATTTCTTTCTTGCAAGTATATAAATGCGAATACACGCCCTCCGCCCGAACGCAACGCTCCGCTTTTAAGAGCTTACACGTTTTGCCGAGCATAGAGTTATGCATACCGTAACGGTTCATACCCGTATTGACTTTCAAGTGCGCCCTGAGCGTAAGCGAATATCGCTTGCAAACGCGCACCGCAAGCCGCGCCGTAAACAAATCGGGCAAGGTTACGATAAAGCCGTTTTTTGCGCAATCGACAATATCTTCTTCGCAAAGAGGCGGGGTAAGTATCAAAATATCCTTATCACACGCCGCCGTACGCAAGGCGATTGCCTCGTCTTTGAGTGCCACCGCAAAACAATCGGCAATACCTGCCAATGCATTTACAACCTCTTCCGCGCCGTGTCCGTACGCATTCGCTTTCACCACGGCGCAAAGGCGCGCGCCCGTCAAGGCTTTAAACGTCTTTGCGTTTTCTTGTATACTCTTTAAATAAATTTCCGCTTTCACTTTCCGCATTCTATATCGTATGCGAAAGCGGCATTTTTCGTGCTATTTCTTGTAAATGAACCGATGACAATGATCACATTCAATTACGTTTCCGCCCTCCAATTTACTGCAAGCAACAAGCGGTAAGTCCATACTACAAGCCGAACACCTGTTGCCGTACAGCTCGACGAATACGGGAAAAACCTTTTCCTTGCGTTTGGCTTGATATTTTGCCATTGCCGCCTCGTCGATTTTGCCAACAAACGCCTGTAATTTCTTTTCTATTTCCGCTTTCTTGTCTGCCTTGGAAGCTTTCACAGCCTCGTACGCTTCCTTTGCCGCAACAAGCTGTTTCTTCGCGGAAATAACCTGTTTTTTGAGCTTTTGATATTCCTCGTCCGCCGCCTTAATGTTTGCCGTAAGCGCGTTAATCTCCGCTTTTACCTTTTTCAGTTGCTCGGAAACAGATTGCGCCTTCTTTCTATAAAAGGAAATATCCGCGCCGTCCGAAACGAGCTCTTCAAAATTCTCGAAATCGGAAATCGTGGCTTCCACCTGTTCATAACGTTTTATCAACGCTTCCGCCTCCGCCTTGAACGCAGCCGCTTTCGCTTCCATAGCATCCAATTTCTCGGGCGCGCTGTCCCAAAACTTTTTAAGCGTTACGTACTTTTTCCGTTCTTCACTCGAAGAAAGTTCCCGTTCGATTGCGTACAGTTCTCTGTCCGCTTCCTGATAATCCAAAATAGCTTGTAATTGTGACATATATAGCTCCTTCCGTCAAAGCAAATCGTTTTCCGTGACGAATACGCACGGAATGGAAACGCTCCGACTGATTTTTTTACCGTATTTTTCAAATCCGTAGTTCTCGGACGCATAATGCGTAAGCGCCACGACCGACAACCCCGTTTCTTTTGCAAACGTAATATGATGATGTTTAAAATCGGACGAAACCAAGACGTTTGCGCCGTTTGCAACCGCAAATGCAATAGCTTCCTCATCCACGCCCGCCCCGCAGAACGAGGCAACTCTTTTTATCTTTTTGTCCTCGCCGTACACCGCTATCCGCTCGGCGTGAAATTCCCTTTTCATATTTTCCGCAAGCGAGAACAACGATTGTTCAGGCACGTCGTACACACGCCCATAACCACCTTGAGAGAGCGGGTGCATAACCGCAATAGTTGCATTGGAACGCGTACCTGCCCCTGCCGAACATAAAATTCCGTCCATCAGAGATTCATCAATGCCGCCTTCTGCCGCATCGAGGTTCAAATGCATACTGATTACGGAAATCCCATTTTCGATACACGCAACGAGTTTTTTCCCCAGCGGCTCAGTTTCGGAAACGGAGATTTCCCCAATTTTTCCGTAAATGGCGGGGTGATGCGTAATGATAAGGTTTGCGCCCGCTTCTTTCGCCTTGTCTATCGCCGCAAAGGACAGATCGAGCGAAAACACGATTCCCGTGACGTCCTTACCCGTATCTACGATACGCCCGCTGTTATCGTACGCGCCGTAGCGCGCACAATATTCGTCGCTGAGCGCTTTGGGCGCAAGTTTATCCGCTATTTGATAAATTTCACTTAACTTCACCGTTCAACACCCTTTCAAAACGTTCTTTCCTTTTTAAAAGCTCTGCTTTATTTGCTTCCTGTATGCCTTGGCGGGCAATATATCCGTCGAGATCCTTTAAAAGTCTTTGCAGTCTTTGTAAGAACGCTTCGCCGCGTTCTCGCAGGTTATCTCTGCCAAATTCGTATTCCGCTTCTGTATACGTTTCCTTGCCCGTGCCCGTATAACCGCCCACGATCACGTCGTAAAACTTCTTATCCTCAAACGTGTAATCCCGTTCGATATACGCGCCCTGTTCTACAAGAAAACGACGGAGTTTTTCCGTATCGTGCATAGGTTGAAAGACAAAACGCTCAGGAATAAAACCGTAGGTGTTGTCTGTCAAAATGGCAACAATCTCGCTGCCGCCCATGCCGGCGATAAGCACTTCGTCCGTGGTCTTGGGAACGCCGAAAAATCCGTTCCCCAAAACGGGCGTTGCTTTGCCTGCTTGTACGTACTTACCAAGGAGCTTTTCCGCCTTGGCAAGGCTGCCTTTGGAAATATCGGAAAAGATTGCCCGATTACACAACCCGTTTGCAAGCATATACTCCGTGCAATAGCCGTGGTCGCACCCGACGTCCGCAAATACGTCCGCATTTTTGAGTAAGGAACAAAGCGTATCGATACGCTTTCCGTAACGCATTATTCGAGGAAGTCCTTTAACTTCTTGCTACGCGAGGGGTGACGGAGCTTTCGCAACGCCTTCGCTTCGATTTGACGGATTCTTTCACGCGTAACGTTAAATTCCTTGCCAACCTCTTCAAGCGTACGGGGCTTACCGTCGTCCAAACCGTAGCGCAAACGAAGCACCTTTTCTTCTCTCGGCGTCAGCGTATCCAATACGCCCAAAAGCTGTTCTTTGAGCATAGTGAACGCAACGGAATCGCTAGGCGTGGTTGTCTTTTCGTCCTCGATAAAATCGCCCAAATGGCTATCCTCTTCCTCGCCGATCGGGGTTTCGAGAGAAACGGGGTCTTGCGCGATTTTTTGTATTTCCACTACCCGCTCTTCGGGTACGCCCATTTTTTCCGCAATCTCGGCAGGGGTAGGTTCACGCCCGAACTCCTGCAACAGCAAACGCTGTACCCTTGTGAGCTTGTTGATTGTTTCCACCATATGCACGGGAATACGAATCGTTCTTGCCTGATCGGCAATGGCTCTTGTGATTGATTGACGAATCCACCACGTAGCGTACGTGGAGAACTTGAACCCCTTTTGATAATCGAACTTTTCAACGGCTTTCATCAAGCCGAGATTCCCTTCTTGGATAAGGTCAAGGAACAGCATACCTCGCCCAACGTACCGTTTTGCAATCGATACGACAAGACGCAGATTCGCCTCGGAAAGACGTTTTCTTGCCGAATGGTCGTCCTCTTGCATACGCTTTGCAAGATCGACCTCCTCGTCCGCCGACAACAGCGGCACTCTGCCGATATCTTTAAGATACATCTTTACAGGGTCGTCCAACCCAATATCGGCAAGTGCTTGCTCGAAAAGTTCCTTATCACGCTGCGTTTCGTCCACGATTTGTATACCCGCTTCGCCGATAGATTTATAAATTTGGTCTATCTGCGTCGCATTTAAATCGTGCTTTTCCAACATATCGCAAAGCGTATCCGTGGAAATGCTGCCTTTTTTCGAGTAGCCGTTTACGATCCCTTCCAAAAGTTCGTTGAGTTTTTGTTCGGATATATTCACCCTTTTATCCTCCGTTTATAAAGAACGGTTTTCCCGTTTCCTTTCTATTTTTATTTTCTTGCGTTTTTCAACGCGTTCTTCCGTTGTACGCAACAGGCAAGTTGCTGCGCCACGGACTTTCTCTTTTCTTCGTCCTCCGCAGCATTCTTATATTCTTCGTTCAAGCGGGCAATCTCTCGTTCGATTGCTTCGCTCTCCAACGTTGCCGCGCTGTCCAAAAAAAACCGTTCCGCCACCGTGCCCGACAATTCGTCCTCGTAATTGAACTCGAATATAGCGTTAAGCTCCTCGCTGTCCTCCTCTAAAAATTCGAACAGCTCGCTTGGACGTATTCTTTCGCCCGAAGCCTCGTGCGCGATAATATACTGCGCAATGAGGATATGCGCCTCGTCCTGCAAGGCGAGCTTTTTCAAATCGTACTCTCTTGCGTACGGTGCGGAAAACAGCTTTGCAGCCAATATATTCATGGTAGCGGGCTTTTGTTCTCCGCGCTCCAGCATCTGATAGGTCCGGTCAGAAGCATTGGCTGCCTCCTGCTGGTCTTTTCGCTGTTCTGCTGCCTTTTCCTTTGTATAAGCAGTGTTAATCTGCTCTGAAACAGACAGCTTCAATACTGCATCCTCACTAAGTGCGCCT
>JAFTPR010000033.1 GCA_017463145.1 Clostridia bacterium | reverse complement strand
TTTTCTGTTTTATTTTGTCATACTACGGTTTATTTTGTCAGGAAATCTTTTTAACCTCGTAGCCCGCCTCGGTAATTGCCGCCGTCAGCGTTTCGTCTGCTACCTCTGCGCAAAGCTCTACGGTAGCTGTTTTTTTCTTCAAATTAACGTCCACAGCCGTAACGCCTTCCACTCCCTGCAACGCTTTCGTAACGTGCGCAACGCAATGCTGACACATCATACCTTCGATTTTTAAAGTCTTTTTCATATGATTATCCTCCGTTTCTATCTTTTCAGTATTTTTTCCAAAGCGCATCAAGCGCAAAGCATTCGTCACTACGAACAGCGAGCTTAAACACATACAAGCCGCGCCAATCATCGGGTTTAAAGACAAGCCCGCAAACGCAAACACACCTGCCGCCAAGGGAATGGCTACGCAATTATAAAAGAACGCCCAAAATAAGTTCTGTTTGATATTTCGAACGGTTACGCGGCTAAGCTCAATCGCCGTGCCAACCAAGCGTAAATCCCCGCGCGAAAGTACGATATCCGCGCTGTCGATAGCAATATCCGTGCCGTTGCCCATAGCAATCCCGACGTCCGCCTCCTTTAATGCGGGGCTATCGTTGATACCGTCGCCAACCATCGCAACAAAGCCACCCACGCTGCGTACACGCTGTACCGCTTGCGCTTTGTCCTCGGGCAAGGCTTCGGCAAAATAATCGTCTATCCCGACGTCCGCTGCAATCGCTTTCGCAACGTTTTCGTTATCGCCCGTCAACATTCCGATACGTATATCCTTTTCTTTTAATTGCGCAATCGCGCCCTTGCTTTCCTCTTTTAAGGTATCCGCCAACGCAAAAACGGCAATAAGCGTTTTATCATCCGCTAAATAGACGGCGGTTTTACCCTGCTGCGAGTATTCTTTTTCGATTTGATATGCCTTTTTTTCTTCAATATTACCAAGCAAACGACGGTTGCCAAGGCGGTAATTTACCCCGTTGTAAACGGCCTTTGCGCCTTTCCCCATCTCGTAAACGTAATCGTGAACGTCAATACTTGTTTGTCCGACTTCGTTTTCTGCAAACGTGCGTACACATTCGGCAATCGGGTGATTAGAATGGTTTTCAATCGCGGCAGCCAAACGCAAAATTTCCTCTTTATCGCCATTGTACAGCTGAAAATCGGTCACTTTCGGCCGACCGACGGTAAGCGTCGCCGTTTTATCGAGCAACACACAGTTGATATCCTTTGCTTTTTGCAAAGCTTCCGCATCTTTATATAAAATTCCGAGCGCCATTCCTCTGCCAGTCGCCGCCATTACTGCTACGGGCGTCGCAAGCCCTAACGAGCAAGGGCAAGATATGACTAAAACGCTGATGGCATAGTTTGCCGCAGTGGCAATATCCTTGGAAATCCACCACCAAACGACAAACGTCAAAATAGCAATCAAGGTAACTGTGGGAACAAAAATCCCCGCGATTTTATCGGCTATTTTTTGAAGCGGCGCTTTGCTTGCCCCCGCTTCTTTTACCATTTTGACAATTTGCGAAAGGGTCGTATCCGCCCCCACTTTTTCAGCCAAAACCTTAATAAAGCCGCTCTTTACAATATCCGCGCCCGTTACCTTATCGCCCTCTTGTACCTCAACGGGCATGCTCTCCCCCGTGATTGCCGCGCGGTCGATAAAGCCGTGACCTTCTATCACTTTTCCATCCACGGGGATATATTCCCCCTGCTTTACGATAAGCACGTCTCCCGCAAGAACGTCCGCGAAAGGAATTTTAGCTTGCACATCGTTTCTTTCCACCGTGACTGTATTCGGCATCAATTTGATAAGCTTTTCAATCTCGTCGCCCGTTTTACGTTTAGATTTTTCTTCCAACCACTTCCCAAGGGTAACCAACGTCAAAATCATTGCCGCTGACTCGTAAAACATATGCACGTGCTCGTCAACCTTGTTAAGGTACAACAAAATGGTATAAACGAAGCTGTACGCAAAGGAAACCGCCGAACCCATCGCCACCAAGGTGTCCATATTCGGCACGCGTTTGATAAGCGCTTTTGTGCCGCTTGTGAAAAACTTAAAGTTTATTATAATAATGATAAGTGCCAAAACCATTTGCACGGTAACGCCGATTTTTGCGTTTGGCTGCGGCAAATTTATCATACCACCCATGGAAAAATACATCAATGGAATTAAAAACAAGAGTGACAGTATAAAACGCTTTTTTAAGCGTTCGGGTTGCGGGATTTGTGCTTTAAATACGTTCTCCTCATACGGTTTCGCTCCGTAACCTAAATCGATTACCGCTTGTATAATTTCCGTGCTTGAAAGGCTGTTTTCATCGTATTCCACGACCATACTTTCGCCCATCAAGGACACTTCGGCACTTATAACACCGTCTAATTTTCGTAACGTACGTTCAATACCCGCAGCGCAAGCCGCGCAAGACATTCCCGATACGGAAAATTTCTCTTTCATAATTTACTCCTTTCCAAAAGTATAACATACTATCGCATATTTTGTCAAGCAAAGTGAATTATTTAACCGTGGTTAATTTTATAAAATTGAAAAATGCTT
>JAFTPR010000007.1 GCA_017463145.1 Clostridia bacterium | reverse complement strand
GTTTTACTGTCCTTTCGGGGTTCTGTAAGTAATTCCGCGTCTGTATGGGAAACTGGTTGACCGTTTGCTATTATGTGGGGGTGCGACCCGCCGCGACGTTTTACTGTCCTTTCGGGGTTCTGTAAGGCAGCCCGCGTCTGCGTAAAAACGGATTTATTGTCTGTATTTACAGCATTGTTGCGTATTTTTAAAAAAATTTTGATGGCGGAATCCCTTTAAAATAAAGGAGTTCCGCGATTTTTATAAAAAAAATTAAAAATTTTTCAAAAAATTTTTCAAAAACCCCTTGACAAATTAAAATTTTATGTTATAATATAGGTACAAAAGAAAGAAACAAACAAAAAATGTTTGAAACTTTCAAAAATAGGAGAAACACCAATGCAATAGCAAAAATAGTCGATAGGAGTCGACAAAGGGTCGCAGGGATGCGACGAAAGAAAAACGGTTCAGGAGGGTACGAAAAGAGATGATTCCTTCCCACGCAGAGGCGACAGCCTGAAAACAGAGGAAGATCGGAAGTAAGTCTAAGGACGGGGCAAAGGGAAATTTGACGGAATTTCGGTAGGTGCTCGTATAGCGAAAGCGGACTTGGCAAGATCAAACAGGAAATCTACGGGGCTTGACGGAGCTTGCAAGGAGGACCGAAACTCGAAACCGCGTTGCGTGAACCGCGGAAAAATCTGACAAGGAGTGTATAACGAAATGATTGGTACGAGTGACACTCCGACGTACGGGTAATAGCCCGACGGACGTCGGGGCAAGAGAGAAAGAAAAAAAGTATCGGGAGGTATAAACAAAATGATTTATAACCTGCAAACTTGGTACTGCTACAAAGAAGATTAAACAGGAGAACGGTCCAATGAACCAGTTTATCTCGGAGCGTCAACAATAAGATCCGTTAAATAAGAGCGCGGCAAAAACAGGTAAGACCGCAATGAAATTGAGTTCTATCAGAAACGGACAAAAAAGCAACGCTCCCAAATTAAAATTGAATACAAGTAAAATGAGGCTTCCGCAGGTTGCGGAAGCCGTTTTTGTTAAAAAACGCAAAATTTTTCCAAAAATTTATTAACCAAGGTTATTTTTTGCTTGACAGCCGCATAAGTTAGTGGTATAATATACCCGTAAAACTTAACCAAGGTTAAGAAAAAAGGAGCGTACTATGAAATATTTGTCGCAGTTGGAAATTGGCGAACGGGGAACGGTCGTTGCCGTAAAAGGTGAAGGCGCAATCCGAAGAAGGCTGTTCGATATGGGTATAACGCCGGGCGCAGAGGTGTATTTGCGTAAAAAAGCGCCCTTGGGCGATCCGATCGAGATAGCGATTCGTGGGTATGAATTAACTTTACGTAAAGCAGAAGCTGCGCACGTAGAAATCAAATAAAACAAAGGAGCAAGGATATGTTGACATTTGCGCTTGCAGGGAATCCCAATTCGGGAAAGACAACGTTATTTAACGCTTTAACGGGCAGTACGGCACACGTTGGAAATTGGCCGGGGGTCACGGTAGATAAGCGGGTAGGTACGTATAAAAAGAGTCATACGCCTATCGATATTGTAGACCTGCCGGGTATTTATTCCTTATCGCCGTATACGCCTGAGGAAGTAATTGCAAGAAACTTTTTACTTAACGAAAGTCCCGATTGTATTATCAATATTGTGGACGCCACCAATTTGGAGCGTAACTTATATCTCACTACGCAACTTATGGAATTGGACGTACCGCTTGTGGTTGCGTTGAATATGACGGACGTGCTTGATAAGCGTGGCGATACAATCGACGTGCGTTCATTGGAAAAGCGTATAGGTTTACCTGTAATCGAGATATCTGCTTTACGGGCGACAAACGTAGACGAACTGATGCAACGCGCGGTGAAATCGGTGGGTGCAAAGCGAAAAGGCGTAAGCGTATTGCGAGAATCGGCAATCGGTTCGGCAATTGCCAACGCAGAAATCGCCTTAAAGCTCAAAGAGGTAGAAGCGCCTCTTTTCCACGCGGTAAAGCTTGTGGAAAAAGACGAGCTGGAAGTAAAGGCGCACCCGCAGGAAGCGAAAGCGGTAGAAGCGTTTATTCTTGAAAATTGCGTTGGGGTAGAGGATGCGGAAGCAACGATTGCCGACGCGAGATATAAATACATAACGGCACATTTTTCTTCCACGTTGACGCGCGCAAGAAAGCAAGCCTATGACGAGCTTTCCAAATCGGATAAGGTCGATAAGGTACTTACGCATAAGTGGGCGGGGATTCCTATTTTTCTCGTGATTTTATTTGCTATTTTTCATTTTACCTTCTCCGAGGACTTGTTGTATTTGGGCGCGCTCATAAAACCGTTTGGGGAATGGTGCGGCGTAGAGGGCGGCATTGCCAAAGGCGTATTTTTCAGCGGCGGTTTAAATTCTCCCGGGGTTATGTTGTTTAATGCGGTAGAACTTTTGACGGGCAAAATAGGCGAACTGTTAGGCGTTGGACTGACGGCATTGGGTGCAAACGACGTGCTTATCGGTTTGGTTTGTGACGGTGCTTGGGGCGGCGTAGCGGGTGTTCTTTCTTTCCTGCCGCAAATTCTTGTTCTATTCCTTTTCTTCTCCATATTGGAGGATTCGGGATATATGGCGCGCGTTGCCTTTATGCTGGATAGGCTGTTCCGCCGTTTTGGCGTATCGGGCAGAGCGTTTATGCCTATGATTATGGGATTTGGTTGTTCCGTACCTGCTATGATCAATACGAGAACGATGGCAGACGAGCGTGAACGCACGGCGACGTTACGGGTAATTCCGTTCTTTTCTTGCGGAGCAAAAATGCCTATTCTTCTTGCAATAGCGGGCGCTATCGTGGAAAAAACAGGCGTTGGAAACGCGGATATTATCACGTATTCCATGTATTTGCTTGGAGTGCTGGTGGCATTGGCTTCCCTGTTGATTATGCGCAATACAACTATGCGCGGCGACGCTTCGCCCTTTATTATGGAGCTTCCTGCGTATCATATGCCAGGCGCGAAAAATTTGGTGTTGCATCTTTGGGATAAGGCAAAGCACTTTATCCAAAAGGCATTTACCATTATCGTAGCTTCCTGTATTATCGTTTGGTTTTTATCCAATTTCGGTTGGAATTGGAAATACGTAAACGGCGCAATGCAAACGTCGATACTTGCGTCTTTGGGGCAACTGATACAACCCCTCTTTACGCCGCTTGGGTTTGGCGCGCAGCTTGGCGCAAACGGTTGGGTGTTCGCCGTAGCCGCAATTACGGGATTGATTGCAAAAGAGGACGTTATCGCTACCTTTGGCACGTTGGCAGGTTGTCTAATCGGATTTGCCGTTGGCGGTGAATACGAGGAGGGTGTAGGCGAAGTCCTTACTATGATCAACGCGACCGGTATCACGAACGTTGGGCTGATTGCCTTTATCGCCTTTAATATGCTGACGATTCCTTGTTTTGCCGCAGTAGCCGCAGCAAGAGGCGAGATCGGCAAAGGGAAATTTAAATGGACGCTTTTGTTCTGGCTTGTCACTTCGTATCTGGTTTCAACAATGGTATACACGATCGGCTCGTGGTGGTGGACGGCGTTCATCTGGGCGGCAGTCGTTGCAGTTGCCGTATGCATAATTATCGCATACAATAAAAAAGCCGATAAAAAGGCGTCGAAAAACTGATTATTCCAAACACCTATTTACCTCATAAAAGAATACCTGCCCTCACGTGTGCCAATCTCCGTGGGCAGGTATTCGGATTAAAAAAGTCGTTTAAAGGAGTAAGTATGAAACCTATCGATATCATTATTATTGTAGCGGCTGTGGCGGTGGTTGTTGCCGTCGTCGCGTACACGGTATATAGAAAAAAGACGGGCAAGGGCAACGGTTGCGGTTGCGGTTGCGGTTGTAGCGATTGCAGTAGCTGTCCGAGTTGTCCGAGCGCAAAAAAGGACGAAAAAAAAGATGCGTAAAATTATGTTTGTTTGTCATGGCAACATATGCCGTTCGCCAATGGCAGAGTATTTGTTTAAAGATATGGTGCAAAAAGCGGGGAAGGCAAACGAATACGAAATAGCTTCAAGCGCCGTTTCCCGTGAAACCATTTGGAACGGACAAGGCGAGCCGATTTATCCGCCCGCCAAAAAGCTGCTCAACGGGCTTGGTATTGCTTGTGAGGAGAAACGCTCGCAGTTACTTACGGTAGAACACGGCGAATATTATGACGTACTGTATTGTATGGACGATTCCAATGTATCAAGGGCAAAGCGCATTGTGGGCGAAAAAAATGCGCATAAGTGCAAGAAACTGTTGTCGCTGATTGGCGAAACGCGCGACGTTGCCGACCCGTGGTATACGCGCGATTTCAACGCAACGTATACGGATTTAAAAAAAGCGCTCACGGCGCTTTTTAAAGAGTAAGAGAAGATAACCTGACGAGCATTGACCCAGGCAAGGTTTTATGGTGAAAAACCATACTTTGTCGTTCTTACGTATCATAACGTTTGTATTATGCGTATTCGGAAACGAACAATAGCGCTACTTCTAACCCTAAGCGAACGCTGTCCGTTTCAATATATTCTTCCCGCGTATGCGTGCCGCCCATTGTTGCCAAGCCGAAGCATACGGAGGGTATGCCGTAAGAAAAAGGAATATTGCAATCGGTTGACCCCGCTAAACGTTTCGGTGCTTTGCCTGTTACGCTTTTTATGCAGTTTTCCGCGCGGCGGATTAGCGCTTCCTGTCGTTCGCAGTCCTTGCAAACGCCCATACCCGGGCGAACGCCAAGCTCTTCCCGTTCTATTTGCACACCGCGCTCTTGGAACGTATCAAGGATACTGTTTAAATTCTCTTTCATTTGCTCCATACAAGCGGAGGAATCCGAACGGTATTCGTACAAAAATTCGGCGTATTGCGCAATCGTATTCACGGACGTCCCGCCCGAAATCATTCCCACGTTGTAGGTGGTTTTACAACCCGATTCCTTAGGTAATGCCTGTTCATACAAAGCCTTGATAAGCAGAGCTGCTTCGCTGATGGCGTTGCCGTTGCCGAAATCGCTCCAAGAATGTCCGCCTTTTGTGCGGATTTTTATTTTATATCTTGCAGAGCCTACCGCTTTTGTATAGACAGACTTCAAATCCAAATCAAAGGAAATCACTTCTTTTACGCGCGCTCCGTATGTTTCCATAATAGCGCGGCAACCCTTTAAATTGCCCAAGCCCTCTTCGCAGGAATTGGCGACAAAAACTATATCGGTTTTGGGTTGCTTGCCGCACTCCAACAGGTAGCGTGACGCCAACAGCAAAGTCGCCACGTTTACGGTGTCGTCGCCGATACCGGGGCAAAATAGTTTTCCGTCCTGTTCGCGAAGGGGCATAGGTTGCGTATCGGGGAAAACCGTATCGGTATGCGCCATAAATAAGACGATATCGCGTCCGCTGTCGCATAACGGGAAAACGGCGTTTTTCGCCTCGTCTACGTAGACGTTTTTCGCGCCCGCTGCTTCCCACCACTCCTTGCAAAAAGCGGCTCGCTTTTCCTCGTGGTGCGAGGGCGCGGGAATAGCGCATAAGGTTTTTACAAGCGTCAATAATTCGTCTGCGTGTTGTTCAACGTACTGTTGAATGTCTTTGGATTGTACCATGTTGTTCTCCTTTTAAAGTGCGAATATTATAATTCCCTGCAATAACACTAAATGTAAGGGATAGAATAGGTAAAAAAGTATTTGGTTTTCAGCTTTCCCTTTCGCCGTTGTACAGGCATAAAACGGGGATAGCGCATAACGCAAAGTAGGGGAGGTTGCCGAAATTGCTGACCAGCGCAATGCCGATAAGTGGCAAAATCATACACGCCGCCCGCACGGGTATACAGTCAAGTCTTTTCAAAAAGGCGGGGGCAGGTATGCGGTGAAAGTCGAAAAGGCTTGCAAAAACAGGCGTCATACATCCCCAAAAGCCGTAGTCTATGGTAAGTAAGCGGTTGAGCGCGTATACGCAGAACACAACGAGCGCAAATAACAGCCCCGTCAATACTTTTTCTGAAAGCGTAGAGTCCTTGTCAAACAGCGATTGCTTAAACGCTTGCAGGGCGTAGATTGTCAAAACGGATAGCGAAAAGGTGACGAGGATACACATATACAAATTGCCGCTATCGAAAAAGTAGTAAACGGTTTGGCAAATGACGGCAAGCCCGAACAGCAGAAAAAAGTGCTTGGGTTTGTTTTTCGTATATTTGCACCCCTCGGCAATGGCAAAGGCAAACAACGGCATGGAAAGCCGCCCGATCTTACGAAAGAGGAGCATATCGGGGAAGAACAGCAAGCCTACGTGGTCGATTACCATTAGCGCCGCCGCTAAAAATTTGATTGCATTTGCATTGAAAATACGAAGCTTATCAGGTTGCATACGTCACTTTTTCCAAAACGGTTTTTTCCTTGCGGGCGCGTTGTTTGTTGCGGCAATCTCCGTCGAAACGGGTGTTTCCGCGTTTCCCTGTTTCCGCAGTTTTTCTTCTCGTTTTGCTTGTTTTGCGGCTTTCTTTTCTTCCGCTTTTTTCTCCTTTGCTGCCGCCACCATTTGGTCTAATATCAGGCGGTTTTTCGTCGGTTCGGGCGCTTCCTCAATCTCTTTGCCCGAAAGTCGCTTGAAAAAGTTCCCTGCCGTTTTAATCGGCGCAGTCATTGTTTGCCAATCCGCTTCGAGTGCTTCAAGGAAGAATTTCACTCTCCGTTCAATGACCGTCGAAACAATTTCCAATAATACTTGCAATACCCATCCGACGAGCGTAAACGCAAGCAGAACAACGGAGAGCGGCTGAACGTTGCCTGCCGTTACGTACACGCCGTACACCAAAACGGCAAGGGTAAGAAATTTAATAAACAGCTTGCACCGTTTGAAAATGCGGGTAACGGTAGATTTTACCCGTTTTTTTGTTTTACTCGTTTCCCCGCGGGAAAGAATGAGAAAAAAGACAAAGTATGCCACGGTGATTGCGAGTAGAGCGATATTCGCCCATAACGCGCCCGAGCGCGCGATAATCGTATACAGTAGGTATGCAATCGTAAATACGTGCGCAACAATACTAAATAAAAACGTACATTTTTTAATATCTTCGACGGTTTTATTAAACGCCGCTTTCGTATAATCTAACATAATAAGTACCTCGTTTATTCTTGTTTAAATGCATACCTGCCCCGTTCGCTTTCCAATTTCGGCGGCTTGCCGAAGTAGCAATAGAACCCGCAGGGGAGGTTTGCGTTTGAAAATTTTTTCTTCTTGTCCGCGCGCTTGCCGAAATACCGTTCCAACTCCTCCAAGCCCGTAAAAATATAGGCGTTCCAATCGGGGAGGTTACGGTATACCCGCCCAAGCTCCCGCATGAGCGTTTGTACAGCTTTGGTATCGGACAGCCGTTCGCCGTAAGGGGGATTGGAGAGCAGTACGCCGTATTTTTGTTCTGAGCGGAACGCCGTAGCGTTCTTGACCTCAAAGCGGATATACTTTTCCACGCCCGCGCGTTTGGCGTGGTATTTGGCGATAGAAATTGCCTCGGGGTTGATATCCCCGCCGTAAATGCAGGGTTTTTCGTTGCGCCGTTCCAAGGCTTTGGCTTCCTCGCGCGCAAGCTTTGCAACGTCCGTAGGCGTACAAGCCCAATGCTCGAAATCAAACGTCCGATTGATCCCCGGCGCGATACGAAGCGCGCGCAAACACGCCTCTATCGGCAACGTGCCGCTGCCGCAAAACAGGTCGGCAAACGGTTTTTCGATATCCTTTTCGGGGTTATAAAAGGTCATATCGATCAAGCCTGCCGCAAGTGTTTCTTTGATCGGCGCAGTATAGGCAAGGGAGCGGTAGCCTCGCTTGTGCAAGCCGTCGCCCGAGGTGTCGATTGTCACCGTTGCCTCGTCTTTATACAGGGAAATCCCGACGATTGTCCGCGCGCCCGTTTCCGAAAAGGTCTTTCTGCCCGTACGTACCTTGTCTGCAAGACGGGAAATGATTGCTTTTTTAGCCACGCCGCCGAGCGCTTTAATCGCGCCGAGTGCGGAGAGCTGACTTTTCCCGTCCATTAAAATTTTGGAATCGACCGTCAGCCAATCCTCCCACGGAATAGCGTATACGCCCTCGTACAACTCGTCAAACGTGGTTGCCGAAAAGCGGGAAAGCACGATAAGCACCCGCTCGCCGCTGCGCAAGGCTACGTTCAGCCTTGCCACGTCCGACCAATCGCCCTCAATAGAGATACGCCCGTTTTCGGCGGGCGCTTTGTCAAAGCCGAGAGAAAAAAGCTGACGTTTTACTACTTGTTCCAGCCCAAAGGCTACGGGAATGGATAATTGCATACTTTCATTATAAGACTTCTTTAAAAATTTGTCAAGTGATTGCCCGAGTAAATATAATCCTTGACAAAGACGGATAAAAGGGGTATAATAGAGCTATGAAGCGGAATTACGAAAACGAAATGCTTGCGCAAATCAGTAAGATGAGCGGACGGCAAAAGCTGCTGTTGCATAGCTGTTGCGCGCCCTGTTCCTCGGCGTGTTTGGAGCGGCTCAAAGAATGGTTCGATATCACGGTGCTTTACTATAACCCGAATATTGACGAGGAAGCGGAGTACGAAAAGCGCAAAGCAGAGCAAATTCGATTTTTACAGGAAACGGGTTGGGCGGACGTGCTGGATTGCGACCACGATAAGGCGGCGTTTGAAACGATAGCCAAGGGCTACGAAAACGAGCCGGAAAGGGGCGCGCGGTGTTATCGGTGCTATGCGCTCCGTTTGGAAAAAACGGGGGAGGTAGCCAAAGCCAACGGGTTTTCCTATTTTGCCACGACGCTGACGCTCAGCCCGCACAAAAACGCGGATTGGTTGAACGAAATCGGCGAAAAGGTAGGGGGCAGGTATGAGATAACGTATCTGTATTCCGATTTCAAGAAAAAGGGCGGGTACTACCGTTCCATTGATTTATCCAACGAATACGGGCTGTACCGACAAAACTTTTGCGGCTGTAAATATTCCAAAAGATAAAACCACTATGCAACTGTGCATAGTGGTTTTTGCTTGGGCTTTTGGTTTTATTTTGCTTGTTCTTCGGGTTGTTGCGGGGTTAAGCCCACAACGCCGTCTACGGGCAGAGAAAAGGCAATGCCTTGCCCTGCGGTATTCAGTCCCACCTCGTCGTAGAGCGCATTTAAGATAGCTTCCTTTTTATACGAGGCGGCAAGAATCATAACAATCTCTTTTTCCTCCTGTACGGAAATGCCAAAGAATTTTTCCGCTTCCTTGCCTGCCGTACCGCGGGCGTTGATAACCGTACCGCCCCTTGCGCCTACTTTTTTCGCCGCGTCCATTACCGCTTCGCTAAACCCGCTGTTGACGATACACCATATCACTTCGTACGCTTTATTTTCCATTTGTCTTGTCCTCCGAAACGATTGATTTGTTGTTGCTTAAAAACCGATACAGCGTAACGCCGATTACGCTGGTTAAAGGAATGGTGAACGCAATACCTTTCGCGCGTTTTACGCTATGAAATTTTTCGTCCAACCCACGCAGAATTTCTTCCGATTTGTCCTCGCGGATCACGCTGATAATTACGCCCTTTTCCGAATCCTCCAAACCGAGCATATGCAAGGTTTCCGATCTTGCCGTACCTTCGCCGAGGAGGACCGATTGGAAATTGACCTCGAACCCACCGATAAAATCGACGAAAAATTCCGTCTTTTTCCGCGGCACGATCGTAATCAGCAATTTGAGTTTTTTGATGTCTGAACCCGTCTTTTTCTTTTTGGCGGGTTTGCTTGAAGATGTCGTTAAAGCCATACCTGCCCCCCTTTAATCGAAATGAATAATCTGTTTGTCGTCTGCGCCGAGGATACGCCGCATAGCGATTCGTTCCCGCAACTTCTTGCTTGCCACGGCTTTAAAACCGAGCGTTTGAATGGTGATGAGCGGCGTCATGGCGACCATTGCCACCAAGCCGAATGCATCCACGAGTATTTTGCTTTCTCCCTGCAAGGCAAAGCATACGCCGACGACAAAGGGGAGAATGAAGCTGGACGTCAACGGTCCGCTTGCCACCCCGCCCGAGTCGAATGCGATTGCCGTATACAGCTTGGGTACGAAGAAAGAAAGACCCAAAGAAAGGAAATAGCCGGGGATTAGATAGTACAAAACGGAGAAATCGAAAATACAGCGAATAACGGAAAGCGTGATTGCCACGCCCACGCCCACGGAAAGGGCAATCAGCATAGAGCTTCTCTTTACCGCGCCGCCCGTGACGGATTCCACTTGCTTGTTCAGTACGTGAATGGCAGGTTCGGCGAGTACAACAGTCATACCGAGCAGGAATGCAAACACGACGAGAATAATTTTATTTTGCGCAAGCTGCGTACCCATTTTATAGCCGATTGGCATAAACCCAATCGCCACCGCCGCCAAGAACAGCACCAAGCCGAAGAAGGTATAAAAGATACCGACGACGATTTGCAAGATACGTTTTTTGGGAAGCTTCAAAAACAGGCATTGCAGGACAAAGAAGAATACAACGATCGGCAACAACGCAACAAGCACCTCTTTTCCCGTATGCAGTACGGTTTGAATCAGTTCGCCGCCGAGCTTGTTTTCCAAGGCGTAATCGGGCAGGGTGTAGTTCACGCCGCCTTTTGCCGTAAGTCCCAATGCAATAACGGCAAGGATAGGACCGATAGAACAGAGCGCGATAAAGCCGAAGCTGTTTTCCCTGTCGTGCTTATCGCCGAGCGCCGTCGATACGCCCACGCCGAGCGCCATAATAAACGGTACGGTGATAGGACCTGTCGTAACCCCGCCCGAATCGAAAGATAAGGGCAGGAAGCTCCCGTTGCCGCGTTCGATAATCAATGCGGCGAGCGCAAAGAGGAGCAGATAGAAAAAGGTCATCAAATGCGCAAGGTTCAAGCGGAACACGATACGCAAAACGGAGAGGACGAGAAACACGCCCACGCCCACGCCGATCGTGACGATCAGCGCCGTGCCGTCGATTACGCCCGCCACCTGCGCCGCAAGGACGGATAAATCGGGTTCGGCAACGGTGACGAATACACCCATTACGAAGCAGATAACGAGCAGGGTTTTGAACTTACCCGATTTGGGCAAGCCTGAGCCGACCTGTTCGCCCATAGGCGTCATAGCCATATCTGCGCCGAGGTTGAAAAGCGCCATACCGAGAATGAGCGCCGCGGCGCAACAGGAAAACACGAGCGTTTCCGTTGCCGTGAAGTTGACGAGCGGCGTCAAATTGAGCAAAAGCACAATCAGCGTTACGGGAATAACGGAAACCGCCGCTTCTTTCAGTTTTGTCCAAAGAATCGATAACATTATTTTACCACCGAGAATTTATAGACGGTTGTTTCCCTGTACGTTTCGCCCGCTTTGAGAATCGTCGAGGGGTATTGCGGGCAGTTGGGGGAGTTGGGATATCCTTGCGTTTCCAAGCACAGCGCGCAATGGTTTACGTACTCTTTCTTGCCTACGTACCCGCCGTTACCTGTGGAGCAGGCGGTGTAGAGCTGTACGCCGGGCAGCGTTGTGTAGCAATCCATTCTTCTGCCCGATTCGCTGTCGTATACGTAAGCGAAATGCTCCAAATCCTTTTCCGTTTCCCGTTCGATACAGTAGTTGAAGTCGAAGCCGTTGCAATGCTTGATCATCTCCGCGTCCGAGAACATATCCTTGCCCAAGAGTTTGGCGGGGAAAAAGCTGTACGGCGTGCCGTCGATTTCGGTTAATTCTCCGTGCGGAATCAGTTGTTTATCGACCGCCGTCATTTTACGGGATTTGATCATCAGCTCGTGCGCAAGCACGGTGTCCTGACTGCCGATATTAAAATAGGAATGGTTGGTAAGGTTGCAGGGAGTGTCCTTATCCGTCGTCGCCTCGTAGTCGATACGGATTGCATTGTCGTTTGTGACGGTGAAAGACACCTTCACTTTCATTTCCCCGGGGAAGCCGCCCGCGCCGTCGGGGGAAACGTGGGATAAAATAAGGGTATCGCCCGCAATTTCCGCGCCCCAAATTACGCGGTCGAAGTTCGTCGTCGAACCGCCGTGCAGGGTGTTTCCGTTATCGTTGGCTTCCAAGCCGTACCGTACGCCGTTCAGCGTGAATGCCGCGCCGCCGATACGGTTGCCGTACCGTCCGATCGTCGCGCCGAAATAGCAGTTTTTGCCGTAGTAGTCCTCAGGGGTTTTGCAACCCACGATACAATCGCCCAAAACGCCGTTTTTATCGGGCGCGTAAATGCTTAAAATTCTTGCGCCGTAAGTGAGTATTTCCACCTTGAAGCCGTTTTCGTTTTCAAGGGTGTACACGTCGTTGATTTTGCCTTCTTTTTCAAAGGAATACGTTTTTGTAATCATAAACCGTCCTGCTTTTTCCGTATTTGTATTATTATACCATAAGTTTTTGAAAAAATCAACGGAAAGAGCTGAAATTTAATTGACAAAAGTGAGAAACTTGTGATAGAATATTAAAAACTTAACAAGCAAGCGCTAAAAGAAGTTTGTAGGAGATGAGCGGGAACGCTCGACCGAAGGAGTGAATCTCTCAGGTGACCGCAAGGTTGGGTACTGCAATCGGATAGCACTCCGGAGAAGCTCGGGGAAACCGAGTGCCGAAGGGGCAAAGCGGGGTATGCCCGCCAATCTCTCAGGCAAAAGGACAGAGAATTTGCTTTCATAAAATTTCCTCTTGACGTAAGAGGGGATTTTGCAATATTTTGTCGTATACGGAGTGATTGTTTCGATCGCTCCGTTTTTGTTTTGGAAAACATTTTAACAGGAGGTCTGTTATGGACAAATTTTTGGAAGCCGTTGCAAAGGTCAACGATTTTGTAAACGGTATCGTTTGGGGCTGGCCGATGATGATTCTCATTCTCGGCACGGGTATTTTGCTCACCGTACGCACGAAAGCGTTGCAGGTGCGCAAGTTCGGCACGTCGTGGGGAGAAACCATTATCCCTACGGTGAAAAGTATCGGTAAAAAGCACAAGAGCATAAACGGCGAAAAGACCATTTCGCCCTTTGAAGCGTTCTCGACGGCGATTTCGGGAACGGTCGGCACAGGCAATATTATCGGCGTTTCCTCCGCGATTATGACGGGCGGACCGGGCGCGGTGTTTTGGATGTGGATTTCCGCATTCTTCGGTATGGTGACGAACTACGCCGAAAACGTACTTGGAATGTATTTCCGTAAAAAGGACAGCGAGGGCGAGTTTTCGGGCGGACCTATGCGCTATCTTTCGGAGGGAATCGGCAGAAATGCAACGGGCAAAGGCGGTTCGTTTTTGCGGGGATTCGGCAAAGCGCTCGGCGTACTTGCGGCGGTGTTTTGTACCCTTGCCGCTATCGGTATGAGCGGCGTACAGACGAACAAAATTTCCGCTACGTTTCAAGAAATTTTGCCTGTGGCAAACAAGGACGCCGTGGCGATTTTCGTCGGCGTAATCGTGGCAGTCGTTCTGGCGTTGATCGTTTTGGGCGGTATTAAAAGTATCGGCAGGGTCGCTTCTATCCTCGTGCCGTTTATGTCCTTGCTGTTTATCGTGATGGCGCTTATCATCATCTTCGCCAACCTTACGGCGGTGGGCGCGGCGTTTGCGCTTATCTTCAAGAATATTTTCAGTATCGAATCGGCGTTGTCGGGATATATCGGCTACGGGCTTGCGCAGATTATGCAAAAGGGCTTGGCGCGCGGTATTTTCTCTAACGAGGCGGGCTTGGGTTCTTCCGTTATCGCACATAGCGCTTCCGACACCCGCGAGCCTGTAAAACAGGGGTTGTGGGGCGTATTCGAGGTGTTCTTCGATACCTTTATCATCTGTACGCTGACCGCGCTCGTCGTGCTCGTGGCAACGCCTGTGGGTTCGCTGTATGCAGAGGGCGCAAAGGATACCGTGGTTTCTATGAGCGCGTTTGCAAGCGTGTTCGGGAACTTTGGAAGAATAGTGTACGCGCTTTTCATTCCCCTGTTTGCTTTCACTACCATTTTGGCTTGGTCGTACTACGGGGAAAAATGCGTCGATTATCTCTTCTTGAAAACGGGTGATAAGGGCAGAAAGGCGGCAACAACCGTATTCAAGGTAGCGTACGTGTTGCTTGTAATCGTTTCCGCGCTGATCGAGGGGGAACTTGCTTGGGCGATCTCGGATACGTGCAACGGTTTGATGGCGCTCCCCAACCTGATCGGGTTGATCATTATGAGCGGGCTTGTGGCGCAAATCACGAAAAATTATTTCGACCGTAAAAAGGGCAAGGACGTTGCGCCTATGCTTTCGGCATACCCCGAACAAAACGAGCAGTTTATCGCGGATTTACAAACGGGAAACGCCGAAGCGGAAAGCGAAAAGGAAAAAAATTCGTAAAAAAATGCATTTGACCCCATTGAAACCGTTGACTTGCCCCGTTTCGTTTTGTATAATAGTGTATAATCATATAAATAAATAGTAGAAAGGGCACTATTCGATTTTTTGAATAGGTAAGGTGAAAGCTATGGAAATAAAAATCACGGAAACGACAACGCCGAGCGAATTGCACGCCGAAGATACGTTGGGATTCGGCAAGGTGTTTACGGACCATATGTTCGTAATGGACTACGAAGAGGGCAAGGGCTGGTTCGACGCGCGTATCGTACCTTTCCAAAATATTTCGTTGCACCCCGCTTCGACGGTGTTGCACTACGGCGCGGAAATCTTTGAGGGCTTGAAAGCGTACAGAAGAGCGGACGGCGGCGTACAGCTTTTCCGTCCGTTGGAAAATATCCGCCGTATGAACCGTTCGGCAGAGCGTATGTGCTTGCCTGAAATCGAGGAGAGCGTGATGCTTGAAATTCTCGAAACGTTCGTGCGGCACGAGGAACGGTTTGTTCCAAAGTCGTTCGGCACGTCGCTGTATTTGCGTCCGTTCACGTTCGGCAACGACGAGAGCCTTGGCGTACACGCCGTAAAGCGCGCTACGTTTATGCTGATCGCCTCGCCGAGCGGGAGCTACTATAAAGAGGGCATCAACCCCGTAAGTATTATGATTGAAAGCGAGGACGTACGCACGGTACGCGGCGGCACGGGGTATGCAAAGTGCGGCGGCAACTATGCGGCAAGCACGCGCGCAGGCGAAAAGGCGGCGAAAAAGGGTTATTCGCAAGTGCTTTGGTTGGACGGCGTTGAAAGAAAGTATATCGAAGAAGTGGGCGCAATGAACGTTATGTTCAAAATTGACGGCGAAATCGTCACGCCCGTTTTGACGGGTTCTATCCTGCCCGGTATTACGAGAAAGAGCTGTATCGAGGTGTTGCGTTCGCTCGGGTACACGGTAAATGAAAGACTGCTTTCCGTGGAGGAGCTGGTGTCGGCAATGGAATCGGGCAAGCTCGAAGAGGCTTGGGGTTGTGGCACGGCGGCGGTCGTATCGCCGATCGGCAAGCTTGCGTACGGCGATAAAGACTACGTAATCGGCGGCGGCAAAATTGGGGCGGTCACGCAGAAGCTCTACGATATCCTCACGGGGATACAATGGGGCAAAAAGGAGGATACGTTCGGCTGGGTCTATAAATTGTAAGCGCATTGCCCCAGGGCAGCGCGGGAATTTATAGAATTTTCCAAAAAATATTTTTAAAAAGTGACAGTACAGCCTTGACAAAACATTGGGGTTGTTGTATAATGTATAAAACAATAAAAAGGCAAAGACGGGAACAAAACCGAAAGCAATGCTTACAGAGAGTTGGCGGTTGGTGCGAGCCGATAGGGAGCTTCGGATAATACTCATCCCCGAGCCGTCGGAAGAAAGGCGTTTTTCGCCAAGTAGACCCGAACGGGTCCTCCCGTAACAGAGGATAATGAGCGGACGGGTAAGCCGTCAATCGGAGTGGTACCGCGGAGAATACAAATCTTCGTCTCTTCTATGCGTTTTCAGCGCGTGGAAGAGATTTTTGTTATAAAGCAAAAGGAAGTTAAGGATATGAAAAACAATCAAAAGTACGTAAAACAGTATTTCGCGCCGCAGGGCGTAACAATGGATTGGATGCAAAAGACGGCAATCGAAAAACCGCCCGTGTGGTGCAGCGTCGATTTACGCGACGGCAACCAAGCGCTGATTGTGCCTATGAGCCTCGAAGAAAAGCTGGAATTTTTCAAATTGCTTTGCAAAATCGGTTTCAAGGAAATCGAAGTGGGTTTCCCCGCCGCAAGCGAAACGGAATACGAGTTTTGCCGTACCATTATCGAGCAGAATTTAATCCCCGACGACGTGACCATTCAAGTCCTTACGCAAGCAAGAGAACATATTATCGCCAAGACGTTCGAGGCGATTGACGGGGCGAAGCACGCAATCGTGCATTTATATAATTCCACCTCCGTTGCGCAAAGACAGCAGGTGTTCAAGCGGGAGAAAAAACAGATTGTCGATATTGCCGTGGAGGGCGCAAAGCTATGCAAGGCGTATAAGGACAAGGCAAAAGGTAAAATCACGTTTGAGTATTCCCCCGAAAGCTTTACGGGCACAGAACCCGAGTTTGCCGTGGAGATTTGCAACGCCGTCCTCGATATTTGGAAACCGACGGCGGAGGACAAGGCAATTATCAATTTGCCTGTCACCGTTTCTCATTCCATGCCGCACGTATACGCAAGTCAAGTGGAGTATATGTGCAAGAATTTGAGGAACAGGGAAAGCCTTATCATCTCCTTGCACCCGCACAACGACCGCGGTTGCGCCGTGGCAGACAGCGAAATGGGCTTGCTTGCAGGCGGCGACAGAATAGAGGGTACGCTCTTTGGCAACGGCGAACGGACGGGGAACGTAGATATCGTTACGTTGGCGTTGAATATGTATTCCCAAGGCGTAGACCCGCAGCTTGATTTTTCCGATTTGCCCTCGATTACCGCCGTATACGAGCGAGTGACGAGAATGAAAGTAAGCGAAAGACAGCCCTATTCGGGACAGCTTGTATTTGCGGCGTTTTCGGGTTCGCACCAAGACACGATTGCCAAGGGTATGAAGTACCGTCAAGAAAGACATCTCGATACGTGGACGGTACCGTATTTGCCGCTTGACCCCGCCGACGTGGGTAGGGTGTACGAGGCGGACGTAATCCGTATCAACTCACAATCGGGCAAGGGGGGTATCGGTTATATCCTCGAAACGCAGTTTAAATTGGTGTTGCCGCCCAAAATGCGGGAACAGTTCGGCTACCACGTCAAGAGCATTTCCGACCACGAGCACAGAGAGCTTGGTTCGACGGAAGTACACGATATTTTCCTACGTGATTTCGTGAACGTGTGTGACAAGCTGAACGTGTTGGAAGCGGGATACGAGGACGTGGCTTCCGAACACCTCAAAGGCAAGATCGTGATAGAATACGACGGTAAGGCAACGAAAGTGGAGGTCGAGGGTAACGGGCGGCTCGATTGCGTGAGTATGGCAATCAAGCAGGTCACGGGCAAAGACTTCTTGCTTGAAAACTACGTAGAACACGCCATAGAGGAGAAATCTACCTCCAAGGCGGCTTCGTATATCTGTATCACCAAGGACGGCAAGAACTATTGGGGCGCAGGTATCCATACGGATATTATGACCTCGTCTGTAAAGGCGTTGGTTTCTGCGGTGAACAGAATGATAGAAAGCGGCGTATAAACGCCGTGTACGAATAAAGGAGAACGAATATGAAATTAACGGGCGCGCAGATTTTAATCCAAACGCTCATCGAACAGGGCGTAACCGACGTGTTCGGTTATCCCGGTGGGCAGGTAATCAATATTTACGACGCATTATACGAATACAAAGATCAAATTAACCACGTGCTGACTGCGCACGAACAGGGCGCGGCGCACGCCGCGGACGGGTATTCCCGCGCGACGGGTAAAGTGGGCGTGTGTATCGCCACGAGCGGACCGGGCGCAACCAACCTTGTAACAGGTATTGCTACGGCTATGCTCGATTCGATTCCGATGGTGGCAATCACGGGGAACGTACCCAATTCCTTAATCGGTAAAGACAGTTTCCAAGAAATTGACATTACGGGCGTGACAATGCCTATTACCAAACATAACTATTTCGTCAAGACGATCGACGAGCTTGCGGATACGCTCCGTCAAGCGTTCTCGATTGCCAAATCGGGCAGACCCGGACCGGTCCTTGTCGATATTCCCAAGGACGTACAGTTGGCTTCGATAGAATTTACGCCGCAGGGCGTTGTGGAAAAAATCCCGTTGCCCAAGGTAGACGAATCGCTGATAGAGCAGGCTGCGGCGCTGATTGCGCAAGCGGAACGTCCGTATATCTACGTCGGCGGCGGCGCGGCAGGGCTTGGCTTGGGGCAGGAGGTTGTTGCGTTTGCGGAAAAGATAGACGCTGTAATCGGTTGCTCGTTTATGGGGCTTTCCGCGATTCCGCAGAATAACGATAGGTTCCTCGGTATGCAGGGTATGCACGGGCATTACGCTTCCTCCGTTTCTCAAAACGAGGCGGATTTGATTCTCGGTATCGGCGTACGCTTTTCAGACAGAGCGACGGGGAACGTTGCCAAGTTCGCCAAAAAGACCAAAATTATTCAGCTCGACCCTGATTGCGCCGAGATCAACAAAAACGTGCGCGTGGAATTGGGGCTTGTAGGCGACGTGGAGGATTCGTTCAGACGTATCGCCAAGAAGTGTGGAGCTAAGAGCAACCCCCAATGGTTGGACAGAGTGCGGGAATTGAAGCAGGAAGAGGAACGCTTTGAAGAAGATTTGGCGTTGGCGGCAAAAGCGGCGCTTACGCCCAAGCAGGTATTCGACGTAATCAACGCCGAAAAACTTCCCGCAACCGTGATTGTTACGGACGTGGGGCAACACCAGATGTGGACGGCGCAATACGTAGAGTTCGATAGACCCCGTCGGTTCGTATCGAGCGGCGGCTTGGGAACAATGGGCTTCGGCTTGGGCGCGGCAATCGGTTCGTATACGGCGACGAAAGACCCGACGGTGCTTATCACGGGCGACGGAAGTTTCGGAATGAATTTGAACGAGCTTGCCACCGCCGTCACGTATAATATCCCCGTTGTAATCGTGTTGATGAACAACGGCGTGTTGGGTATGGTACGGCAATGGCAAACGCTGTTCTTCGGGAAACGGTATTCAAATACGGTATTGGAAAGAAAGACGGATTTCGTGGCGCTTGCCAAGGCGTTCGGCGCGGACGGTTGCGTTGCGGAAACGCCCGTGGAGTTCAGAAAGGCGTTTAAAGAAGCAATCAAGGCGGGCAAGCCGTACGTGATTGATACGCGTATTGACAAGGACGAGTTCGTTCTGCCGATGCTTCCCCCGGGCGGTTCGGTAGACGATATCATTACAAGGGTCAAATAAGGAGGGCGACGGCATGGAAAACAAGAAATTTATTCTTGCGGTATACGTCGAGAACAAGGCGGGCGTGTTGACGCGCGTGACCGCAATGTTCACCCGCAGGGGCTTTAATATTGATACAATCACCGCAGGTGAAACGGAGGATAAGGGATATACCCGTATCACGCTTTGCTTGCGCGGGGACGAATACGTAAGGGAACAGGTAATCAGTCAACTTAAAAAGCTGTACGTGGTAAAAAAGGTCGAATTGATTGAAGACGACCCTATTCAACGGGAGCTTATGCTGATTAAGGTGCGCAACAGCTCCGAACACCGCAACGACATCATGGCGGCGGTGGACGTGTTCCGCGCAAGCGTTATCGACTATTCGGCAGAGGGAATGTGTATCGAAGTGACGGGCAACCCGTCCAAAATCGACGCATTCGTGAAGTTGATGAAGCCGTTCGACATATTGGAAATGTGCCGTACGGGAATCGTTGCGCTGGACAGAGGCGAAACGACGTTACTTTCAAAATAATCAAAAAAGGAGATATATATTATGGCTAAAATTTACTATCAACAAGATTGCGATCTCAACAAATTGAACGGCAAAACGGTTGCCATTATCGGCTACGGCTCGCAGGGACATGCGCATGCGCTCAACCTCAAAGAATCGGGCGTGAACGTAGTCGTTGGACTTTATAACGGCAGTAAGTCTTGGGCGAAAGCGGAAGCGCAGGGCTTGAAAGTGCTTACGGCGGCGGAAGCGGCAAAAGCGGCGGATATCATTATGATTCTCATCAACGACGAAAAACAGGCGAAACTGTATAAAGAAAGCATTGAACCCAACCTCACCGAAGGCAAAACGCTTGCGTTTGCGCACGGGTTTAATATCCATTTCGGCTGTATCAAGCCCCCGAAGGACGTGAACGTAATTATGATTGCGCCCAAAGGTCCCGGGCATACGGTAAGAAGCGAATACCAAGCGGGCAAAGGCGTGCCTTGCTTGATTGCGGTGGAGCAGGACGCTACGGGCGACGCGCTCGAAATCGGGCTTGCGTATGCGCTCGGTATCGGCGGCGCAAGAGCAGGCGTGCTCGAAACGACGTTCCGTACGGAAACGGAAACGGATTTGTTCGGCGAACAGGCGGTGCTTTGCGGCGGCGTTTGCGCATTGATGCAGGCGGGTTTTGAAACGCTTGTCGAGGCGGGCTACGATCCCCGTAACGCATACTTTGAATGTATCCACGAGATGAAGCTGATTGTCGATCTTATCTATCAGAGCGGTTTCGAGGGCATGCGTTACTCCATTTCCAACACGGCGGAATACGGCGACTATATCACCGGACCGAAGATTATTACGGACGAAACGAAGAAGGCTATGAAGAAAATTCTTTCCGATATCCAAGACGGTACGTTCGCCAAGGATTTCCTGTTGGATATGTCCGACGCGGGTTCGCAAGTACACTTCAACGCAATGCGTAAAAAGGCGGCGGAACACCCCTCCGAAGTGGTTGGTAAGGATATTCGGAAGCTGTATAGCTGGGCGGACGAAGAAAAGTTCATTAACAATTAAAACGCGTATTTCATAAAAACAGCGTTTTTATAGCAGACATTTTTTAAGCTTGCTTCGCCTTGTTTTATCGCAGGGCGAAGCAACGTTGCGGTTTTTCCGCAAAGGAACAAGGTATGATTAAAGACACAATAGTAGACGGCTTTCACAACGCGCCGCACAGGTCGCTGTATCATGCGCTCGGCTTGACGGAGGAGGAGCAGGCAAGACCGCTTATCGGTATCGTTTGCTCGTTCAACGAGATCGTGCCCGGGCATATCAATCTCGACAAAATTGCGGAAGCGGTGAAGCTTGGTGTGGCAATGGCGGGCGGTACGCCTATCGTGTTCCCTGCAATCACCGTTTGCGACGGGATTGCTATGGGGCATACGGGTATGAAATACTCCCTCGTTACCCGCGATCTTATCGCCGATTCGACGGAAGCAATGGTGATGGCGCACGGCTTCGACGGACTTGTGATGATTCCCAACTGCGACAAGAACGTACCCGGACTTTTGATGGCGGCGGCGCGCTTGAACGTGCCGACCGTATTCGTCAGCGGCGGTCCTATGCTTGCGGGCAGAGTGGGCGGCAAGAAGCGTTCCCTTTCGAGTATGTTCGAGGCGGTGGGCGCGTATAAGGCGGGCAAGCTGGACGAAAAGGGCTTGCTTGAATTTGAAAAGAAAGTGTGCCCGACTTGCGGTTCGTGTTCGGGCATGTATACGGCAAACTCTATGAATTGCCTGACCGAGGTGCTCGGTATGGGCTTGCGGGGCAACGGTACGATTCCTGCGGTATATTCCGCGCGTATCGAGCTTGCCAAGCATGCGGGTATGCAGGTAATGGAGCTTGTGAAAAAGAATATCCGTCCCCGCGACATTATGACGGCGGCGGCAATCAAAAACGCCATTACGGCAGATATGGCGCTCGGCTGTTCCACGAACAGTATGTTGCACCTGCCTGCAATCGCCAACGAGTGCGGCGTGCAATTCGATTTGGACGAGGTGAACGAGATCAGCGAAAAAACGCCCAATCTTTGCCACCTTGCGCCCGCAGGTCCTACGTATATGGAGGATCTTAACGAGGCGGGCGGCGTGTACGCGGTGCTGAAAGAGTTGGAGGGCTTGCATCTTATCGATACTTCCGTGATGACCTGTACGGGCAAAACGCTGAAAGAGAACATTGCGGATGCGGTAAATCTCGACGAAGAGGTAATCAGAAAGCCGGAAAACGCGTTTGGGAAAACGGGCGGTATCGCCGTATTGAAAGGAAATCTTGCGCCTGACGGATGCGTGGTGAAGCGCGCGGCTGTGGCGAGCGAAATGCTCGTGCACGAAGGTCCTGCCAAGGTTTTTGAAAGCGAAGAGGAGTGCATTGCGGCTATTTACGGCGGCAAAATCGTCAAGGGCGACGTGGTGGTAATCCGCTACGAAGGTCCTGCGGGCGGGCCGGGTATGCGGGAAATGCTTTCTCCGACCTCTGCGATTGCAGGTATGGGCTTGGATAAGGACGTGGCGCTTATCACCGACGGTAGATTTTCGGGCGCAACGAGAGGCGCGTCTATCGGGCACGTTTCCCCCGAAGCCGTTTCAGGCGGACCGATTGCATACGTCAAGGACGGGGATATCATTGCAATCGATATCCCGAATTATTCCATTCAATGGAAGATTTCGGACGAGGAGCTTGCAAAGCGCAAGGCGGAAATGCCCTTGAAAAAGAAAGAGGTTTCGGGGTATTTGAAGCGGTATGCGGCGCAGGTCAGCTCGGCGGATAAAGGCGCAATCATTAACAAGTAAAGCAAACATAAGGAAGGATAAAGACAAAATGTCAATGACAATGACGCAAAAGATTCTCGCAAAACATGCGGGGTTGGAAAAGGTGGAGGCGGGGCAGCTTGTGCTCGTATCGCTCGATCGGGTACTTGGCAACGATATCACTTCGCCCGTTGCTATACGCGAGTTTGAGAGGCTGGGCGTAGATACCGTCTACGACAAGGATAAGGTGACGATGGTAATGGACCACTTCGCGCCGAACAAGGATATTAAAGCGGCAATACAATGCAAGACTTGCCGCGATTTCTGCGACAAGCACGACGTGACGCATTTTTACGACGTGGGGCAAATGGGTATCGAGCACGCTCTACTTCCCGAAAAGGGTTTGGTACTCCCCGGGGACGTGGTGATCGGCGCGGATTCGCATACGTGTACGTACGGCGCGCTCGGCGCGTTTTCGACGGGCGTCGGTTCAACGGATATGGCGTGCGGTATGGCGACGGGAAAAGCTTGGTTCAAAGTGCCTTCGGCGATAAAGTTCGTACTCAAAGGCAAGCTGAATAAGTTTGTTTCGGGCAAGGATTTAATTTTGCACATTATCGGCAAGATCGGTGTGGACGGCGCGCTGTACAAGTCTATGGAGTTCACGGGCGAGGGGGTAAGCTCTTTGACCGTGTTCGACCGTTTGACCGTTTCCAATATGGCAATCGAGGCGGGCGCGAAGAACGGTATTTTCGAGGTGGACGAACAGACGGTTGCGTATATCAAGGAACGGACGGATAAGGAATTCACCGTATATAAGGCGGACGAGGATGCCGTGTATGAGGCGACGTATGAAATTGATTTGAGCGAAATCCGTTCGACGGTGGCGTTCCCGCATTTGCCCGAGAACACGAAAACGTTCGACGAGATTGGAGATATCAAAATCGATCAGGTCGTAATCGGGTCGTGTACTAACGGGCATTATAAGGATCTCGAAGAAGCTGCCGAAATTTTCAAGGGTAGAAAGGTGGCTAAGCGGGTGCGGGCGATTATCATTCCCGCCACGCAGGATATTTATCTCAAAGCCGTGGAAAACGGGCTTGTGAAAATTTTCGTGGAAGCGGGGTGCGTAGTGTCTACGCCCACTTGCGGACCTTGCCTTGGCGGGCATATGGGTATCCTTGCAGCGGGCGAACGGGCGGTTGCGACGACCAATCGTAATTTCGTCGGACGTATGGGACACGTTGATTCGGAGGTGTATCTTGCTTCTCCCGCCGTTGCCGCGGCAAGCGCAATCGCAGGGAAAATAGCCGAGCCGTCGGAGGTGTTACAATGAGATTTCAAGGGAATGCGATAAAATACGGGGATAACGTCGATACGGACGTTATCATTCCCGCAAGATATTTAAACACGAGCGACAACAAAGAACTTGCTTCGCATTGTATGGAGGATATCGACAAGACGTTCGTTTCTCGCGTACAGGCGGGAGATATCATGATCGGCGGGTTCAATTTCGGGTGCGGTTCTTCGCGTGAACACGCGCCGATTGCAATTAAAGAAAGCGGTATATCGCTTGTAATCGCCAAGAGTTTTGCGCGTATTTTCTACCGCAACGCCATCAATATCGGGCTGGCAATTTTGGAATGTGCGGAAGCCGTCGAGGGGATTGCCGAGGGGGATATTATCGAGGCAGATTTGGACGAGGGCGTGATTTACAACAAGACCACGGGTAAGTCCTTTAAAACGCAGCCGTTCCCCGCGTTTATCCAAAAGATTATTGCAAACGGCGGGCTTGTGGCTTCCATTAAAAACGGGGAGATTAAGTAAACGCATTGCGTTGCGGACAGGTTTTATGGAGATTGCACTACCCGTCGTGCGGAGCAGTTGCATAACAAAAAGAGGGTTATTATGAAAAATTACAAAATCGGATTATTGCGTGGCGACGGTATTGGACCGGAAATTGTAGACAGCGCCGTGAAAGTATTGAAAGCGGTCGGCGAAAAATACCAAATCGACTTTACCTTTACGCCGTACTTAATCGGCGGTGCGGCGATAGATGCTTGCGGTGAGCCGTTGCCCAAAGAAACCGTCGAGGGCTGTCTTGCTTCGGACAGCGTTTTGCTCGGCGCGGTAGGCGGACCGAAATGGGATACGCTTCCCGGCAATTTTCGCCCTGAAAAGGCGCTTTTGGGGATTCGCGCGGCAATGGGGCTGTTTACAAACTTGCGCCCTGCGAAGCTGTACCCCGCTCTGAAAGGCGCGTGTCCGCTCCGCGAGGATATTGTCAAGGACGGGTTTGATATTATGATAGTCCGTGAATTGACGGGCGGTATCTATTTCGGCGAACGGGGATATCGGCAAGGGAAATACGGCGAGGAAGCGTTCGATACGGAGGCGTACAGCCGTATGGAGATAGAGCGGATTGCCCGCGTGGCGTTTGAAACGGCGAGAAAGCGCCGCAAAAAATTGACGAGTATCGACAAGGCGAACGTGTTGGAAACGTCGCGGCTTTGGCGCAAGATTGTGCACGAAATTGCCGCGGAATATCCCGACGTAGAGGTTTCGGATATGCTTGTCGACAACGCCGCTATGCAGCTTGTGCGCAATCCCTCTCAATTCGACGTAATTGTGACGAGCAATATGTTCGGGGATATCCTTTCCGACGAGGCTTCGCAAATTACGGGGTCGATCGGTATGCTTGCTTCCGCATCCCTTTCGGATAACAAGCGGGGCTTGTACGAGCCTATCCACGGTTCTGCGCCCGATATTGCAGGGCAGAACAAAGCGAACCCGATTGCTACGATTCTTTCGGCGGCAATGATGCTTTTATATGCATTCGACGAAGCGGCGGCGGCAGAGGCAATTGTAAACGCCGTCGATAAGGTGTTGGAAGTAGGTTACCGTACGGCGGATTTGACGCGTGAAAACGCGCTTTCGACTACGGAGATTACGGACAAAATCATAGAGGCGTTATGAACGAAAAGTTGAAAAAAATATACGACGGATTGTGCCTTGCAAGCGTGTTTATCGGCGTGAAAGATAAGTCGCTCTTTCAAGCGTTCGAGGCGTATAACGAGGCGGGTTCGCTTACGGAAAAGCGGAAAGCGTACGCGCGTTTCGTTTCCCTTATATATGAAGAGGGCGCGTCCTTGACGGAAGCGGTCAAACGGGTGGTGTTCGAGGACGAGAACGTGTATATAAAAAGCAAGGCAAGCGGAAAAAAAGTGCCGCAACCCGTTGAAAAGGCGGTGCGCGCGGAACTTGCGCTGTTTAGCGAGTTTGCGGCGTTGAAGCCGTGCGACTTTGCGCTCGATATGGCTTTGGAGGAGTCGGAAATTCCCGCATTTTCCTCCGTCAACGCATACCTGTATAGGACGTATGCCAAGCGGTTGCAAAATATCGGCAGGTACGGCTACGGGATTTTTTCTTCGCACGGAATGTTTCGTTTGTCCGATACGAAAGAGCTTGAACCGATTGCCAGCGCAGACAGGATTTCTATGGACAGCTTTATCGGCTATGAAAACGAGCTGGCGCAAATTATCGAGAATACGCGCGCGTTTGTCGAGGGTAGACCTGCCTCCAACGCTCTTCTTTGCGGGGATGCGGGTACGGGAAAATCCTCTACCGTAAAAGCGGTGGCAAACGCCTTTTTCGACGAGGGGATACGGCTTATCGAGCTGCGGAAAGATCAGCTTGCATTTTTGCCGCTTGTGATGAGTAAGATTGTGGGCAACCCGCTCAAATTCATTATCTTTATCGACGATTTGGCGTTTAACAAAAGCGACGACCATTTCAGTATGCTCAAAGCTTCGCTTGAAGGCTCGGCAAGCGCAAAGGCGGATAACGCCGTGATTTACGCCACGAGCAATCGCAGGCATATCGTAAAGGAGAGTTTTGCCGACCGTGACGGCGACGACGTGCATATCAACGATACCTTGCAGGAAACGCTTTCGCTTTCCGAACGGTTTGGGTTGGTCGTGCTGTTCTCCAAGCCGAACAAGGCGTTGTATCTTGAAATTGTACGGGAGCTTGCCAAGAAAAACGGCTTACAGGTCAATGCGGAGCTGGATGTGAAGGCGGAAGCGTTCGCGCTCAAAAAGGGCAACCGTTCCGCTCGGTGCGCGGAGCAGTTTATAGACAGTTTAATGTAACAAAGGAAAACAGGGGGGCAGGTATGCGTTTACCGCCCTTCAAGAGGTGAAAAATATGTTGACGATTGATAGCGTGTACAGGGCACATAACGTTTTGAAAGGGGTGGCGCGCCACACCGCCGTTATCCCTGCGCCCAAGCTTTGCGAGGGCGCGGAGCTGTACTTGAAAACGGAAAACTTGCAAGTGACGGGTTCGTTCAAGGTGCGCGGGGCGTACTATAAAATGACCCGCCTTACGGACGAGGAAAAACAGAGGGGCGTAATTGCTTGCTCGGCGGGAAACCATGCGCAAGGCGTTGCGCTTGCGGCGCAAAAGAACGGAATTAAGTCCGTCATTTGCTTGCCCGACGGCGCGCCGATTTCCAAAGTGGAGGCAACGAAAAGCTATGGCGCGGAGGTGTGCTTGGTAGAGGGTGTGTACGACGACGCGTATAAAAAGGCGCTGGCGCTCCGCGACGAAAAGGGGTACACTTTCATTCATCCCTTTGACGACGAGGACGTTATCGCGGGGCAGGGTACGATTGCTTTGGAACTGATTGAACAGCTTCCCGAATTGGAGGCGGTAATCGTGCCGATCGGCGGGGGCGGTCTTATTTCGGGTATTGCATACACGCTCAAAACGCTGATGCCGCGGGTGAAGGTGTACGGCGTAGAAGCAGCGGGCGCTTCGTCTATGCAAAATGCCTTGCAAAAAGGCGGGGTTGCGGAGCTTGCGTCCATTTCGACCATTGCCGACGGTATTGCCGTTAAAAAACCCGGCTCGCTTACCTATGAGCTTTGCAAAAAGTACGTCGATAAGGTCGTTACCGTGACGGACGACGAGATTTCCGCTGCTATTTTGGCATTGATGGAAAAGCACAAGCTTGTGACCGAGGGCGCGGGCGCGGTTGCCGTTGCGGCGGCAATGTTCGGCAAACTCGATTTGAAAGGCAAAAAGGTTGTTTGTCTGCTTTCGGGCGGGAATATCGACGTGACCATTCTCTCGCGCGTAATCCGCAGAGGGCTTTTGATGTCGGGTAGAAATTGCCAACTTACAATAGAGCTTATGGACAAGCCGGGACAGCTCAAAGACGTGTCGAGAATCATTGCGGAGCTGGGCGGCAACGTGACGCACGTGGAGCATGAACGCGAACGGGGCGGTACGGACATCAACGGCTGTTATTTGCGTATCGGTTTGGAAACGAGGAATTTCGAGCATCTTGAACAAATCAAAAAGGCTTTGTCCGATTTCGGGTTTAAGCTGTTATAAAAGGAGAACAACGTATTATGGAACTTAAAAAAGTAGCGACGGAAAAAGCGCCTGCGGCAATCGGACCATATTCACAAGCGATTATTTGTGGGAATATGGTGTACACCTCGGGGCAAATTCCCATTAACCCCGCAAACGGGAACGTGGAGGCAAAAACGATTGCAGAGCAATCCGAACAGGTGATGAAAAACCTCGGAGAGGTCTTGCGCGCGGCAGGTTCGGATTTTACCAAAGCAGTCAAGACGACTTGCTTTCTTGCCGATATTGCCGATTTTGCGGCGTTCAACGAGGTCTACGCGAAATATTTTACGACGAAGCCCGCAAGAAGTTGCGTCGCCGTGAAAGACTTGCCCAAAGGCGTGCTCGTGGAAGTTGAGGTCGTGGCGACCGTAGAATAAATAGCAATTTGTTATAAAAATGCTTTGATTGGTAGAAAATCGGGGCATTTTTTCATTTTTTTACCACAAAAAATGCAAAAAACGGAAAATGTATTGACAAATAAAAGACGGAGTGCTATAATATAAAGAGAAAGTGGATTATATCATAAAGGCGGAAAAGATGTGTTTGCGCGCTCGGCGCGCAATGGTTTTTTGCGTTTTCTTGTTCCTCTTAATCTTTTTGTGATAGCGGTGGGGTAGAGAATGTATAGATGTTTCTTTAAAAGAATGTTGGATATTGTGTTGAGCTTGCTTGCGATTATTGTATTGGCGCTGCCCATGTTTATAATCGGGATTATCGTCAAATGTGACAGCAAAGGTCCTGCGATATTCAAAACCGAACGGATTGGGAAGAACGGAAAGCCGTTTAAATTTTATAAATTCAGGAGTATGACGACGGACGCTCCTAAGGACGTCGCGCCAAGACTCCTTCACGAAAGCGAGACGTACATAACCAAGGTGGGCGCATTTTTGCGTAAGACAAGCCTGGACGAGTTGCCTCAGCTTTTTTGCATTTTTAAGGGAGATATGTCTATTATCGGACCTCGCCCCGCAGGCATGTCCGAAACGGACTTGTTTGAGGCACGGGAAAAATACGGCGCAAACGCCGTGCGCCCCGGACTTACGGGCTTGGCGCAAGTCAACGGACGGGATATTTTGGCAAGTCACGTCGAGCGTAAGGCTTGGTACGACGGTGAATACGTCAAAAAAATCACGTTTTGGCGAGATTTGAAAATCGTGTTTAAAACCGTGGGTGTGGTGTTCGCCGAGGCGGATATCGTCGAAGGCGACGCCGTTGAAACGGCGGAAGAGGCAAGCGAAGTTGCCGAGGTGGCGGCAACGGAACAAAAGAGCGTAGCCAAGGAGACGCTTGAAGAAGTCGCAGCGACAGAAGAAAATGAAGAAAGCGCGATAAAAGCATCTGTGGTTTGAATGTAAAGAGTTGAAAAGGGGGCAAGTATGCGTTTATCCGTTTTGATGAGCGTCTATAAAAACGAAACTGTGGAGAATTTTTCTCGGGCAATGGATAGTGTTTTGACACAGTCTGTTCAGCCCGATCAAATCGTGTTGGTTCGCGATGGAGAAGTTCCCGAAGCCTTGCAAACGTGTATTGATTCGTATGTGACGAACTATGCGCTTTTCAAATATATTCCGTTAGAGGTAAACGGCGGACTTGGAAATGCGTTAAGGATTGGGTTAGATGCTTGCGACGGGGAGATTGTGGCGAGAATGGACACCGACGATATATGCGCAGACGGTAGATTTGAAAAGCAGCTGAAATTTTTGAATGATAATCCCGAAATTGACGTGGTAGGCGGGCAAATAGAAGAATTTATCGGCGAAGAAAGCAATATCGTGGCGAAACGCTTCGTGCCGCAAACGGACGAAAAAATCAAGCAGTTTTTAAAAACCCGTTGTCCGTTTAATCACCCAGCCGTTGCTTTTCGTAAAGCTTCAGTTTTAGCGGTAGGCAGTTACGAGCCTTTCTTTTTGTTGGAAGATTATTATTTATGGTGCAAAATGGCTATGGGGGGATGTAAATTTGCAAATTTGTCCGATACGCTCGTGTATATGCGAATGACGGAAGATTCTTACCGTCGTCGCGGGGGAATGAAATATTTTCGGTCGTTTAAAAAGCTTGAAAAATTTAAGAAACAAAAGAAGATGATAGGTTTTTGGAAATATCATAAGAATTTGTTTGTCCGTTTTGCGCAAGGCATTATGCCGAGCGCAATTCGACAAAAAATCTATAAACAAATACGAAAAAAGTAATGAATTAATAGTCGGAGAAAATGATGAAAGTTGGAATTTTAACTTATTATGGTGTGCATAATCATGGGGCGCTTTTACAGGCGAATGCCTTAAAGAGCGTACTTGAAGCGCAAGGGGTTGAGGTAGAATTTTTAAAATTTCAAAGGAATTATGATTATATTCCCGTTGGTTTAGAAAAAAAATATCAGTTCGGCATAAAAAGTATTCCTTTTTTTATAAAATATATGTTTAAAAAAGGCATTGGAAATATATTTTATAATTTTAGAAAAAATAGAACGTTAAATATATTTCGTCGTACTTTGCCAATAAATGTGCGATATTCTGATTATAATGGAGATGCCGTGGTAATTGGAAGCGATGAAGTATTTAGTTTTGAAGTGGGTATAAATCCTTTCTTTTTTGGGCATGGGATATGTGTAAAAAACATTTTCAGTTATGCCGGCTGTTTTGGTCCGACAAAATTGGATTTTTTAAAGGAACGGAATTTAGAAGATTTGGTATCTTCCGGCTTAAAGACAATGTCGCATATAGGCGTTAGGGATAAAAATTCTAAAGAAATAGCCGACACTTATATAAATGAAAAAGCCGTATTGGTTTGCGATCCGGTCATTTTATATGGCTATCAAAAAGAAATATTAGAGTTTACGCCGAAAAAAAAGAACTATATACTTATATATTCCTATGACAAAAACATGAACGAGTCTTTTGAAGTAGAAAAAATCAAGGAGTATGCAAGAAAAAAGAATGTAAAGATTTTTTCCGTAGGCTATTACCACAAATGGTGTGATAAAAATATAAACGCATCGCCCATTGAGTTATTAGGTTGGGTTAAAAATGCCGCTATGGTTATTACAGACACCTTTCACGGGTCCGTACTGTCTTTGATTTGCAATACGCAATTTACCGTTAAATTAAGAGGCAATGAGAATAAATTAAAATTTTTACTGGAAGAATATGATTTAACGAGTAGAATTTTGCAAGATTTTACTGAGCTGGAAAAGATGGATAATTTAAAAATCGACTTTTGCATTGTCAATGATAAGATAAAACTGAAAAGAGAGAATTCTTTGGCATTTTTAAAAGAGGCTTTACTTTTGGAAGGTAATCATGATTGACGCAGGGAAAAAATGTACCGCGTGCGGCGCATGTAAACAGGTGTGTCCTGTTGCATGTATAACGATGCAGGAAGATGAAAACGGTTTTTTAAAGCCTATTATCAACACGGAGCAATGTATTGGTTGCAATCGTTGCTTAACCGTTTGCCCAATAGAGATGCCTTTGCAAGAAGTTCGCTCTAAGGCATATGCAGTCGTTTCAAGAAATCTCGATTTTTTAAGTGCGGCGACAAGTGGCGGAGCGTTTGGCGTAATAGCTTCTTTTGTGATTGAGAATGGGGGTGTGGTATACGGGTGCGCCTATGGAGAAGCGTTAAAACCGATGCATATGCGCGTGGAAACCAAATCGGCATTGGAGATATTTTTCGGCTCGAAATACATACAAAGCGATACAGGGGAAACTTTCGTTTCAGCGCAAAGAGATTTGAAAGAAAACAAATTGGTCTTGTTTTCGGGTACACCTTGTCAAATTGCCGGGTTGAAAGCATTTTTAGGGAAAGAATACGACAATCTTTTGACAGTAGATTTAATTTGTCACGGCGTTCCGTCTTATGCATATTTTAGAAAGTATTTAGACGGTTTGGAAGAAAAAGAAAAAATGGTCATTACTGATTTTTCATTCCGTTCAAAGAAAAATCGCGGTTGGTCTGTTAACGGTACGTTTTTAGGATATCAGCAAAACTATAATAGAAAAAAAGAAAAAAAATTAAATAATTGTGACAGTTATTATTATTCCTATTTTTTAGAAGGGGACATTTATCGGGAATCTTGTTATACGTGTAAATATGCTACACTTCAAAGGGTTGGCGATTTTACATTGGGAGATTTTTGGGGGGCAGAAGGAGCGGATTTGCCTTTTTCGGTGAAAAAAGGATGTTCGTTGGTTTTAGTGAATACAAATAAAGCAAACGATGTATTTCCAAAATTGAACTTTTTATGTCAAGAAATTTCTATTGAAGATGCTTGTAAATTTAATGGGCAACTAAATAAACCTACCAAGGTATCTGCGCGGCGAGAAGAATTATTGCGACAATATCGAGAGTTTTCGTCGCAAGAGATAGAAAAGTTTTATAAAAAAAATAACAAGAAAAAAATTTTTATAAAAAAACTTAAAAATTTAATCCCCGTAAGTATCAAAAACGTTATTTTGAAAATGCGTTATGCGAGGAGGAAACAATAAAGAATGCGAAAAATCTTGATAGTTGGTACGGTGCCGTATAATAAGAAATCGACTTCTCGCGCATTTGAATCTTATTTTTCCGATTGGGAAAGAGAAAATTTGGCGCAGATTTTTTCCAATACAAAAACGCCTTGTAAGGGGCATTGCGGGACTCTTTTTCAAATTACGGATAAGCGAATGCTGAAACGCAGATTTGATAAAAAGGTAGAAACGGGTAAAATTTTTCTTTATGACGATCTGCCCGAAGAGTGGACGGATACTTCTTTGGAAGTGGGCGGAACGTTTTCCAAGCTGTATAAGCTGGGGCGCAAGCATACGCCTTTAACACATCTTATTCGTAAATTTATTTGGGAAAAAAAGTATTGGCAAACAAAAGCGCTTGACGAGTGGTTAGAGGAATTTAAACCCGATTGTGTGTTTTTGAGTTTTTCGGATGATTTTTTTATCCCGCAGATTGCACTGTACGTGGCAGAGAAATTTGATATTCCTATCGTATCTTCAATCGGTGACGATTATTACTTTAACGGACATTTCTCTCTTTCGCCGTTTTATCATATCTATAAATCTTCTTATAGAAAGCTTATTCGTAAGGTGTTTGCGCATAAGGGAAGCGCCATATATATCAGCGATAAAATACGGGATAAATATAATAAAGAGTTTAGCTTAAATGGTGAAACGGTATATTTAACATCTACGGTTAAAAGAAAGCCATTTACAGTTGTCAAAAAAGAAAATCCGGTAATTACTTATTTTGGGAATATCCGAATGGGAAGAAACCGGTCGTTGAACGATATTGCAACGGCGCTGGGAGAGCTTGATTCCGCGTACGTGTTGCAGATATATTCCAATGAAACGGACGAAAAATATTTTAATATATTTAAGGGTAACCCCAACGCCGTATTCGGTGGTTCAATTCCCTATGCGGACGTGCAAAAGAAAATTGCGGAAAGCGATATTACCATCGTTGTGGAAGGTTTTGAGAAAAAGGATATCGACCAATCGAGATATTCCCTTTCAACGAAAGCTGCAGATGCGCTTGCTAGTGGAGCGGCAATTTTTGCTTACGGTTCGCAAGAATGTGGCGTGATCGAGTATTTGCAAAGTACGGAAGCGGCGGTTGTGTGTACGGATAAGTCTAAATTAACCGAGGATATCGGCAAGCTCTTCGTAAATGAGGAAGAACAGTTGAAACGATATCAAAAAGCCCAAGAAATGACAGAGCAACACCATAATTTGAAAAGCAGTTGCGCGGTAGTATTTCAAGTCATAGAAAATGCCATTACAAATTATAAGGGAAGAGACAATGAACAATGATTGTAGTATATTGTTACTAACATGTGATAATTATGTTGACGTAGCACAACAAAATATAAGACTTATTGAAAAATTTTGGAACAATCGCCCATTTGGTATTTTTGTCGGAACGGAGAAAAAAGGTTTTGATTGTGAGGGAGAGGGGATAAATATATTATATTCCAACGAATCACAATGGTCTAAACGTGTCAGACAATATTTGGAAGTTATACCAACAGAGTATGTATTGGTAATGCTAGATGATTTTTTTGTTGAACAAGAAGTGGATAATGATCGAATTATTTCCATTTTAGAACAAATGAAAATAAATAAAAACATTGCAAGCACTTTGCTTATTCCTACAAAGAAAAAAAAAGGAAAAATTATAAATGGTTTATTAGAAAGAAAAAGAAATCAACGATATTTAATGACATGGCAAATAGGTATATGGAAAAAGGAAGATTTGTTATTTTTGATGAGGGACAATGAGAACCCATGGGAATCTGAAATATTCGGTTCTCTTAGGGCAAGATTTTTAAGTCAAAAAAATTTTTGCTGTTTGCCCCAAAACACCTCTTTGCCAATAAAATATGGAAAGGGATGGTTAATTGTTCGCGGCGTATGGAATGAAATTGAAATCAATAGGTTAAAGAACGAGCGAAATATTATCGTGGAATCTAAAGGAAGACCAATACAAAAAGTAACGCGTACTATGGCAATATGGACAAAGATGCTTATACAGATTCGTCGAGTTATATATACGATTAAATTATTGTTTTCTAAACTGCTAAGAAAAAGTTTTAAAGGGTAAAAATATGTATTTTATAGATAGTTTATCAAGAGCTAGACAAAAAAATGTATTCTATAAAACAAAGGAATTTTACTTTGCAAGTATTTATATGCTACAAGCAATAAATCTTTTTGTTTCCGAAAGTGTAAAGCTATGGAATTTGTCTACCCCAACTATGCTCGTATATATATTGATATATGGAATAGTCGCCTTTTCTTGGTTGTTTGCGTTAATTAAGAATGCACTACCAACGATTCTAACTGTTCTTGGAGCGATTGCTTTGATTTTACTTTCAGTTTTGATAAATCAAGCAAATACAGGTCATATATTGAATATTCGGGGGTTAAGTTTAATAGATATAGCCGAAAGCAACGGGTTTATTATGTTTGCGTTATGTATGCCGTTTTTAGTTTTAGCTTTTACTAAACTTGATTTAAAAAGGCTTCTTCTTTATTTGAGAAATTACAGTTTGATATCGGTTATATGTTTTTGCATGATGATGTTTTTGCAAGTATTTATTTTTCCGCAAGTGATTAATTATATGACAATAGCGTATTTTGCCTTGCCGTGTATAATAATTCTATATTATAGTGGGAGAGAAGAAAAAAAACCGTTAAATTTAATCTTATCTTTTTCAGGGATGTTTTTTATTTTTATTGGTGGTTGTCGTGGTGCTTTATTAACGTTGTTTGTTGCATTGTTTATATGGGAATTATTACGTCCTGAGGAGAAAAGACTTTATAAGACAATCGGCTTGGCGTTTGGCATAATACTGATTATGGTTATTATGTTTAACTTGGGGGTAATTGCAAAAAGTTTAGATGGCTTTTTCAAAAGTTTTGGTTATTCAAGTCGTTTGTTGAAAAAAATGATTAAGCAGGATGATTTACTGAATAGTTTACAAGCAGATAATCGTGTTGATTTATACTCAAAAATTTTTAACGATTTAAATATTTTGGGACATGGTGTTTTTGGGGATTGGTTTCTATTGAATACATATACGCATAACTTTTTGCTTGAAGTATTATATGATTTTGGGATCATTATTGGTTCTGGTTTATTAATATTGGTTGTGTGGTTTTGTATTGCGTCTTATAAAAATGCGCGGCAAGATAAGGCAAGCCTCTTTTTCTGGGTTGTATTTTTTTCTTTACTTATCATAAAGATGATGGTGTCGAGTTCGTATCTTACGGATAGTTGTTTATGGATGTTTTTTGGAGTTTGTTTCAATATCTATAAAAGCGGAGGGGCAGATGCGCGGTTTTATTAAATTTTGTTATAGTCAAATGAAAAGAATTGTCTTTATCAAAAAATGTAAGGCAAAGCTTTCTACGCGTATTATAGGCAATTGTGGCTTTGAGGGGCAAAACAGACTTGGAGCAAAGACGTATTTGAAAAATACCCGACTTGGTTTTGCCTCCTATATGGGTGACGATAATGCATTTGTAAACGCCAAAATAGGGAGATTTTGTTCTTTTGGAAGCAATATTAAATTGGTATCGTCTACACATCCCATAACGGAAATGATATCGTCACATCCTGCTTTTTTTACGACAGACAAAAAACAGTTTTCTTTCCGCGACAATAAAGAAAAAATATTTGAAGAATATTTAAAAAATGAAAACGGTTTGTGTTTAGAAGTAGGAAACGACGTATGGATAGGAGATAGGGTTTTAATAAAAGGCGGTGTAAAAATTGGAGATGGTGCTGTTATTGCTATGGGCGCTGTCGTAACCAAAGATGTCCCTCCTTATGCGGTCGTGGGAGGAGTTCCTGCAAAAGTATTAAAATATCGTTTTAACGAAGCGAAGATAAAGGCTTTATTGCAAGACAAGTGGTGGGATAAATCATTGGAACAGTTGAAGCAAGATGCCGATTTATTTATTGAGGGGAAAAAGTATTTTCAATATTTAGGCGTTGAAAAATCGGAAGAGGAATAAATGATATGAGAGTGTGTGATGTTGTAAAGGATTCTGTTTGGTATGATCCCCGCGTAAAAAAACAGCTTGCAGAATACGTGCGCAATGGCGTAGAAGTGCTTGCCGTAGGGATAAAAGATAAACGCTATAATGAGGAGGAAGTGAAAAAGCTTCCTTGCCCTGTATATTTGGTAGATATGTATCAAAAAGCAAGGGGTATAGTTAGAAAAATCAAAAGAGAAACGCATACCAACAAAAGTATTTATCGCAAAATATTGGAATTAAAACCCGATATTATCCACGCGAACGATTTAAATGCTTTAATTCCTGCGTATAAAGCGGCGAAGAAATTAAAATGCAAGCTCATTTACGATACGCATGAAATATTTTTGGAAAATCCTTGGATTGCAAGGAATAAGGTAATTAAATTTGTTTGGGGTTTTTACGAAAAGCGAATTATTAAAAAGGTGGATTTGGTTGTTTGCGTAAGCCATGCGGCGGGGCAATATTTACAGCAAAAATATAAAATAAAAGAGCCGCTTGTGGTTACAAATTGTATACGAGCAGAACAGAGAATTGAAAACGATACGATTAAATCCGAAAAAAAGGAAATTCTCAATCACGGGCAATTTTATGAAGGTCGCGGGTATGATATTCTTGTAGATACTGCGCCGTTATTAAAGAAATATGCGGATTTGGAAGTCGTTTTGCGTGGGTTTGGCACGCTTGAAGAAAGTCTAAAAGAACAAGCACGTAAAAACGAGGCGGATAATCTCCGTTTTGCGCCGCCTGTAAAGGTAGATGAGTTGATCCCTTGCTCCTCAAAGGCATGGGTGGGTTGCGCAATTACCGAGGCAATCTCTATCAATTTCAAGCTTTCTGTTTCCAATAAAATATTTGAATATGCAGCGGCGGGACTTCCTGTTATTATGTCGGATATTCCGGAGCATAGATATCTTAACGACAAGTATAATTTCGGTATCATACTTGCAAAAGATGCCCCCGAAGAGATTTATAATGCAATAGACGCATTGTATAATGACGAAGCGTTATATTATCGGTATGCAGAAAATGCGAAACGGCTTTCTCGTGAAATAAATTGGGAAAACGAGTTTGGGAAGTTGTTGAACATTGAATATTTGATGATGCAAGAAAAAATATAAATGAACAAAAATGGCAAAAAGTGAAGTAAAAAACGGGGCTATTTTATCCTACATACTGATTCTGCTAAACGCATGCTACGGTTTATTTTTGACACCGTTTATTTTGGGACGCATTGGAGAGGCAGATTACGGGGTTTATAAAACGGTTGCAGCTTTATCGTCTTCTTTGATGGTACTTGATTTGGGGCTTGGTGGAACATTAATGCGTTATATTGCCCGTTTTAAAGCAGACGGTGAGGAAGAGAAAATTGCCAACTACGTAGCAATGAGTTTAATTCAAGCAGCAATTCTTGCGGCGGCCGTGTTGTTTATTGTTGTCGGGGTTTATTTCTTTATCGATATTTTATATGCTGACGGCTTAACTGTTGCTGAGATTGCAAAGGCGAAAAAGTTGTATATAGTACTCGGTATTGGAATTGTAGCGCATATTTTTGAAAATGTAATGAATGGTGTAATTAGCGGGTATAATAAATTTACTTTTGCTAACGGCTTGAAATTACTTCGTTTAATGATTCGTATTATTTTAACGATAGGATTGCTTTTCGTTTTTAATAATTCAATGACACTTGTTGTTATTGATGTTGTTTTGATTTTTGGCTTATTAATAACGGAATGGTTTTATGTGTGCTTCGCTTTAAAATTAAAGGTTCGGTTTAAAGTTTGGGAAAACAAGCTGTTCAAAGAATCTTTCAAATATACTCTATTATTGTTTATTACTGCCATTGCGGCTCAAATAAACGGAAATTTGGATAACGTTGTAATCGGTGCGATTAAAGGTTCGGAAGCTGTCGCTGTTTATTCAATGGGCTTATTGATTTTTTCAATGTTTGAGCAGTTATCTACGGCTATTTCCAGCGTGATGTTACCGACTGTAACCAATACGTTAAAAAATGATGATGAGAAATATACGCAAACGCAAGAACTTATCGTGCAAGCAGGTCGGGTGCAGTTTGCTTTATTGGGTGCAGTTTTTATAGGTTTTTTGATATTAGGAAAAAGTTTTGTATCCATTTGGTTGGGAGAGGGATACGAGGATGTTTATATTATCGGCTTGATTTTAATGGCACCTTCTTTATTGGAGCTTTGTGTGAATGTTTGCTTATCTGTTTTACGCGCAAACAATAATCTTGGTTTTCGTACTTATAATTTATTGGCGACTACAGTGTTAAATGCCATAATTACCATAGTTGGTACATATTTTTGGAGCTATTATGCGGCGGCAATCGGGACAGGCGTAAGTTTTTTACTCGGAAGCGTGATTATAATGAACGTCTACTATAATAAGAAATACGGGTTCCGAATGGGATTAGTTTATGCGCAAATTTTTAAGGGTATTTTTCCGTGTTTATTGATAAGCGGTATAAGTGGTTGGTTGGCGATATACTTTTTTGCAAGTAATTTGGTTAAGTTATTGGTAGGCGTTACAGTATTTTTATTGGTATATGGTCTAACGCTTTGTTTATTCGGCTTAAATAAAAAAGAAAAATCGTGTTTAAAAAATTATAAAGATAATAGGAGAGAAACAAATGATTAATGTAATTGGTTTGGGGTACATTGGTTTGCCTACTGCTTTGATGCTTGCATCGCATGGTGTTGAGGTTGTTGGCACGGATTACAACAAAGAACTTGTTGCGACTTTGAATGCAGGAAAAACGACTTTCAAAGAAGACGGGTTAGATGTATTATTCCAAAAAGCTTTGGCATCGGGGATCAAATTTACAACAGAGTATCAAAAAACGGATATATATATTGTTTCTGTACCTACGCCTTATGACAAATTCAGTAAGAAGGTAGACGCAGTATATGTAAATGCCGCAGTGAAAGAAATTATGAAAGTTGCCCCTAAGGGAGCAACGGTTGTAATAGAATCTACTGTTTCCCCCGGAACAATTGATAGATATGTACGCCCTATCATTGAAGAAAATGGTTGGGTTATAGGCAAAGATATTCATCTTGTACATGCTCCCGAAAGAATTATCCCAGGGAATATGGTTTACGAGTTGTTACATAATAACCGTACGATTGGTGCAGACGATAAATCTGTTGGTGAAAAGGTCAAAGCGTATTATGCATCTTTCTGTCAAGGCGAGATTGTTGTAACAGACATAAAAACTGCTGAAATGACTAAGGTGGTTGAAAATACGTTCCGTGCTGTAAACATTGCGTTTGCAAACGAGTTGGCAAAAATATGTCGCCACGATGATATGGACGTGTATGAAATAATTAAGATTTGTAATATGCATCCCCGTGTAAATATACTTACGCCTGGCCCTGGGGTGGGCGGACATTGCATATCCGTTGACCCGTGGTTTTTAGTTGGGGATTACCCGTCTTTAACAAAAGTAATTGGCGATTCGATGGCGGTTAACGATTCTATGCCCGCCTTTGTATTGGAAAGAATTTACACGATAATGAAAGAAAATAATATGACGGATATTCGCAGGGTAGGGTTATATGGTTTGACCTACAAAGAGAACGTAGACGATTACCGTGAGTCGCCCACGTTACAACTTTTAGAATGTCAAGAAAAGCATCTTGCCGAACCTTTAAAAGTATACGATCCTTTTATAACAAAAGATATTGTGAAAAACCAATATCATAATTTCGACGAGTTTTTAAAAGATGTAGATTTAGTGGTTATTATGGTTGGGCACAATGAATTAAAAGAACAAATGAATAAATTGGACGGAAAACTTGTTTTGGATACAAGAAAAGTTTGCAATTTTTCTAATGTATATAGATTGTGAGGTCATTGTGAAAAAAGTTATGGTAGTATTCGGGACAAGACCCGAGGCAATAAAAATGTGTCCGCTCGTGAACGAATTGAAAACAAGGGCGAAAATTAAAACGCTGGTTTGTGTTACGGGGCAACATAGGCAAATGTTAGACCAAGTATTGTCGGCTTTTGGCGTAACGCCCGATTACGATTTGTCTATTATGAAAGATAAACAAACACTTTTCGATATCACGACAAATATATTGAATAGAATAAAAGAAGTTTTGGAAAAAGAGCATCCAGACGTAGTGTTGGTGCACGGCGATACGTCAACGACATTTGTGACAGCGTTAGCATGTTACTATTTGCAAATACCTATAGGGCATGTGGAGGCAGGGTTGCGCACGTACAATATTTATAGTCCGTATCCAGAGGAGTTTAACCGTCAAGCGGTGTCTATTCTCAGTAAATACAATTTTGCACCTACGGAGCTTAGCAAGACGAATCTGTTGCGAGAGGGGAAGAGGGCGGAAAGTATTTATATCACGGGAAATACGGCGATAGATGCCTTAAAAACAACGGTACGGGAAAGCTATACGCACGAGGAATTGGAGTGGGCAAAAGACAGTCGGTTGATTATGATCACAGCGCATAGGAGAGAAAATTTGGGTGAGCCGATGCATAATATGTTTCGTGCAATTCGCAGAGTTATGGAGGAACATTCTGACGTAAAGGCGATTTATCCAATCCATATGAACCCGATTGTGAGGAAAGCAGCAGAGGAAGAATTAGGCGGCTTTGATCGGATACATATCATTGAGCCGTTAGAGGTGTTGGACTTTCATAACTTTTTGGCAAGAAGCTATATGATTTTGACGGATTCGGGGGGGATACAGGAGGAAGCGCCTTCGCTTGGAAAGCCTGTGCTCGTAATGCGAGATACAACTGAGCGTCCGGAGGGGATAAAAGCGGGAACATTGAAGCTTGTTGGTACAACGGAAGAGAAGATATACGAAAGCTTTAAGTTGTTATTGGAGGATAAGGCGGAATATGAAAAGATGTCCAAGGCGAGCAACCCTTACGGTGATGGTTTTGCTTGTAAACGCATTGCGGACATTTTGGAAAATTAAAAAGTGAGAAAAAGATGCAAGACACAAAGAAGTTATTATTTGAATTGATTCGAGGGGAGGTTTGCGGGACTTCCAAGGAAGCGTGCGCAGGGGAAACGGTTGCCCAAGCGGATACGCAAAACGTCGAAAATGCCCCGCCTGCCGAGGCTTGTGATAAGCTCGAAAGCGAAACGCTTGCGGGGCTTTATGCTATTTCCAAGGCGCACGATATGGCGCATTTGCTTGCCGAGGCGTTGGACAAGCGCGGGCTTTTGGGCGAAGCTGCGTCGGAGGGAAATAGTTTTTTAAAGCAACGCCAAATGGCGGTATACCGCTATGAGCAGATCAATTACGAATACGAACGACTTTGCAATGCCTTCGAGCATAATCAAATTATACACGTACCCCTGAAAGGCGCGTTGATTAGAAAGCTGTATCCCGAACCTTGGCTTCGGACAAGTTGCGATATCGATATCCTCGTTCCCGAAGCAGAACTGAAAAAGGCGGTAGAGGTATGTGAAACGAAGCTGGGCTACAAGACAGAGGGCAAAGCGTATCACGATATTTCTATGCTTTCGCCTGGCGGCGTGCATTTGGAACTGCATTTCAACGTATGCGAAAATATTCAAGCGCTGGACGAAGTGCTTGGCAGGGCGTGGGATTACGCAATCCCTGTCGAGGGCAAAAAATACGAAAAAAAATTCACAAACGAATACTTTATTTTCCATAATGTAGCGCACGCTTCCTATCATTTCCTTTCAGGCGGGTGCGGTATACGTTCCGTGCTGGATTTATGGCTATTGCGCCACAAAACGGTGTATGAAGAAGCCAAGGTGAAGGAGCTTTGCGCCGCGTGCGGGTTAGAAAAATTTTACGATTCTCTCGTATTACTTTCGCAGGTTTGGTTCTCGGGAGCGGAGGGAAACGGACTGACCGATAAGATGGAAAAATTTATATTGGACGGGGGCGTGTACGGGACGATTGAGAACGGATTGTCGGCAAAGCCCTCAAAAAAGAGCGGAAAAAGCAAGTATCTGTTCTCGTTGATTTTTCTACCGTATAAGGATATGAAAGCGATACACCCCGTTTTGGGAAAACACAAATGGCTGTTGCCGTTTTTCCATATTGGGCGCTGGTTTAAAATTTTGTTCAGAGGCATTTCTCCGCGGACAAAACGGGCAATGCGGGTGAACGCAAAAATATCCGACGAGGACAGAAAAAAAGTCGGAAAGTTATTAGAAGAGTTGGAATTGTTGTAAAAGTAATGGGAAAGGGGAAAAAGAATGACGATACAACGACTTGTTTTGGAAACGATCCGTTGTGCGCTAGACGGGACGAACCTGTCGGCAGAGGCTTGCGCAACGGTAACGCCCAAGGTTTTGGAGGAGATCTTCAAGATTACAAAGCTGCACGATCTAGCGCATCTTGCCGCGGAATCGTTGGATAGAAATGAGCTTATTCAAAAAAATTCCGATATAGGCAAGCTGTTTTTTAAGCAACGGAGAATGGCGGTGTACCGCTATGAGCAACTCAATTACGAGTATGCCCGTATATGCGCGCTTTTGGAACAAGCAAAGATTCCGTACATACCGCTTAAAGGTTCTGTTATTCGCAGTTTGTATCCGGAACCTTGGATGCGGACGAGTTGCGATATCGATATCTTCGTTAGAAAAGAGGACTTGGATCGCGCAACGGCGTGCTTTTTAAGCGAGTTAAACTATAAAAACGAGGGCACGGGTACGCACGACGTGCAGTTATATTCCGAAACGGGCGTTCATTTGGAATTGCATTACGATTTAATCGAAGAATGCCGTTATGCAGAAATAGCTCAGGTTTTGTCAACCGTTTGGGATAACGTTGCATTGGTTGCAAACAGTAAATATTGCTATCATATGAGCGACGAACTGTTCTATTTCTATCATATTGCGCATATGACAAAGCATTTTGAAATGGGCGGTTGCGGGATTCGGTCGTTTATCGATTTGTGGTTGTTGGAGCAGGATGCGTTGGATAAGCGTGAAAAACGGGACGCATTGTTAGAAAAGGCAAAGTTGTTGACGTTTGCAAATGCGGCAAGAAGGCTTGCCGAAGTTTGGTTTTCGGGGGCAGAAAGCGATAGCTTGACCGAGGAAATGCAACAGTACGTGTTTAGCGGGGGCGTGTACGGAACGATTGATAATCAAATTGCCGTAGAAAGGAAGAAAGGAACAGGTAAATTCAAATACATACTTTCTTGCATTTTTTTGAAGTATGACGATATGAAAATAACGTATCCCGTCTTGCAAAAGCATAAGTGGTTGTTCCCGTTTTATCAAGTGGGCAGATGGCTGAGGATATTATTCCGCGGCGTATCAAAAAGCACGAAAGAAAAATTGAAGGTAAACGCTTCAATGCCCAAAGAGAAAGAGGAACAGGTGTCCTTGTTGTTACAAAAATTAGGGCTTTAAGAAAACGTTTGTTTGTGTAAATAATGCATAAACACAAGAAAAATGAAATAAAATAAGATAGGGCGCAAGGGAGAGCTTTGCGCCTTTTTTGCTAAAATGGCGTACCCGTGTATGTGTTGAAGCATAAAAGACTTAAAAAAAGACGCAAAAACGGGCGTGAATAAAAATGGGTAAAAGTATTGACAAACGCTATCAAGAGTGCTATAATATATAGTGTACGGGCGCGCCCGCAACGTGCGTGTAGGCATATGCGTATGCGTGTAAGAAAGTCGAGAGGTTTTACGAAAGACGGATTATGAAAAGCAACAACGTAAAAAACCGTAACAATATCAAGCGTTGGAACTTAGGCTTGCTCCTTTTGTTGGACGTATTGGCGTCGCTTGGGGCGGCGACGTTTGCCTATTTCAGCACACAATGGATGAAGCCCTTAACGCTCCCCATTTTATTTTGGGCATGCGGCAATATTGTATTGGCGCTTATTCTTTTTTCCCTGTTGGGTTTATACTCGCTGATCTTCAAAACCGTCGGCGTTGTAGATATGGTAAAGCTCGTGGTATCGGCGGTGCTTATTTGCGTTGTGAATATTCTTTTTTCCGTCACTACGGGGAGGGATTATATCGGGCTTGGCACGTCTGTCGTATATGCAATGACCTTTGCCGTGCTCGTCGGGTTTATTCGGTATTACGAACGCTTCTCGACGGCGCTTAAATTCTATTTTGGCGACAAAAAGAGCACCGCGTTCACCAAGGTTATGATTGTCGGCGGCGGCAGCGCCGGTCATTCGATTATCAAAGAGATGTTGGAATCGGACAAGGGCAACTATAAACCCGTGTGTATTGCGGACGACGATCCCGAAAAGATGGGTAAGCTCGTTTGCAACGTGAAGATAGCAGGAACGACGTACGAGCTGGAAAAGCTCGTGAAAAAATACGAGGTAAACGAAATATTCGTCACCATTCCTTCGGCGGATAAGCGTACAATGAGCGAGATTATCAAGCGTTGCCAAGCGTGCAACAAACCCGTGAAATTGTTGCCGAGTATGTACCAGCTCGCTTCGGGCGAAGTGACCGTTTCTAAAATGCGCCACGTAGAGGTCAAAGACCTTTTGGGGCGTGAGCAGGTGAGCGTAAACCTCGACGAAATTATGGGGTATATCGAAGATAAGACGGTTCTCGTCACGGGCGGGGGCGGGTCTATCGGCAGCGAGCTGTGCCGTCAAGTCGTCACACATAAGCCTAAGACGTTGATTATTCTCGACATCTACGAAAACGGCGCGTACGATATCGAGCAGGAGCTGAAACGCAAATACCCCGATTTGCATTTGCTGACCTTAATCGCCAGCGTACGCGACTCGAAAAAGATACGGAGCGTATTTGAAAAGTACCGCCCGCAAATCGTGTTCCACGCCGCTGCGCACAAGCACGTACCGTTGATGGAAACTAGCCCCAACGAGGCGGTAAAAAACAACGTATACGGTACTTGGAACGTGGCAAAATGCGCGGATGAGTTCGAGGTGGAAACATTCGTGCAGATCTCGACGGATAAAGCGGTGAACCCCACGAACATTATGGGCGCAACCAAGCGTATCTGCGAAATGATTGTTCAAACAATCGGTAAGCGGAGCAAAAAAACCAAATTCGTTGCCGTTCGCTTCGGAAACGTGCTCGGCTCGAACGGCTCGGTCATTCCGTTGTTCCGAAAGCAAATTGCGGAGGGTGGACCGGTCACCGTCACGCATAAGGACATTATTCGGTACTTTATGACCATTCCCGAGGCGGTGTCGCTTGTTTTACAGGCGGGGGCTTACGCCAAGGGCGGGCAGATCTTCGTCTTGGATATGGGTGAACCCGTAAAAATTTACGACCTTGCTTGCAATTTGATTCGTCTTTCGGGGTATGAACCGAACGTTGATATCGATATCGTATGCACAGGGCTTCGTCCGGGCGAGAAGCTGTACGAGGAACGGCTGATGGAAGAGGAGGGCATGAAAAAGACCCCGAACGGACTCATCAATATCGCTAAGCCCATACCGTTGGATGAACGGAAATTCTGGGGTACGCTCGATAAGCTTTGCGACGAGGCATACGCAGAAACGGAAGATATGAAGAAGTTCGTGAAAGAACTTGTTCCCACCTATACAATAGACAAGCGCGACAGCGTAGCGGAAGCGCTTGGAGAAAAACAAGCATAACGAAGAGGAAGAGAAGATGGAAAGAAAACGTATCGCGTTATCTACGCCGACAATGCACGGCGAAGAAATGACTTTCGTACAAGAGGCGTTTGACAAAAATTGGATTGCGCCGCTCGGATTTAATTGTGATAAGTTTGAAGAAGAAACGTCGGCGTATCTCGTCGGCAAGGAGGGGGCGTACCACGCGCTTTCGCTTTGCTCGGGAACGGCGGCGCTTCATCTTGCTTACAAGCTTGCGGGCGTGAAGCGGGGCGATATCGTGCTCTGTTCGGATATGACGTTTGCGGCGACGGTCAACCCCGTTTCCTACGAGGGTGGCGTACAGGTATTCGTCGATTCCGAGCGGGAAACGTGGAATATGGACCCGAAGGCTTTGGAAAAGGCGTTTGAAAAATACCCGAACGCCAAAGTGGTTGCCTTGGCGCACCTCTACGGTACGCCGTCGAAAATGGACGAAATTCTTGCCGTTTGCGAAAAATACGGCGCAGTCCTTGTAGAGGACGCCGCCGAAGCGTTTTCCGCCGAATACAAGGGTAAAAAGATGGGTACGTTCGGCAAGTACAACGTGATTAGCTTCAACGGAAATAAAATCATTACCACGTCGGGCGGCGGCATGTTGCTCACGGCGGAAAAAAAGGCGAGGGATAAGGCGTTTTTCTGGGCAACGCAAGCAAGAGAACCTGCGCCTTGGTATCAACACGAGGAGATTGGCTACAACTACCGTATGTCCAACGTCGTAGCGGGGATTGGGCGCGGTCAGCTGTTGCATTTGGACGAACACCGCGACGCCAAAGAAAAAATTTATCGCCGCTATGAAGCGGGTTTGAAAGGCTTGCCTGTCACAATGAACCCGTACCTGCCTTATACGAAATCTAATTTCTGGCTGTCTTGTCTGCTGATTGACAAGGGGGTGAACGTCAAGCCGACGGAAGTTTTGGAGGCGCTTGCCAAGGAAAATATCGAAACCCGTCCGATTTGGAAGCCTATGCATATGCAACCCGTGTTCAAACATCACGATTTCATCTCCGTAGAGGAAACACCCGTTGGGGAGGATATCTTTGCGAGAGGGCTTTGCTTGCCGTCGGATATCAAGATGACGGAGGAAGAACAGGATTTCGTTATCGAGCAGATCAAACGTTGTTTTTAAAGAGTTATGAGAGAATTTTTTAAGCTTTTGGTTACAACTTGGTGGGGAATAACGCTGATTTGTGTGGTGGCGCTTGCCCTTTGGATATTGCTGTCCGCGCTTTTGTACCGTCCGTTTTTTAAACGGTTTTACGATATTTTTTTGAGCGGGCTTGCCATTTTGTTGCTTTCGCCCGTACTGATTGTATTGATTGTTCTCGGCGCAATCAAAATGAAAGGCAACCCTTTCTTTACACAGCTTAGACCAGGCAAAAACGAGAAGATATTCCGATTGATTAAGTTCCGCACAATGACGTGTGAAAAGGACGAAAACGGCGTGTTATTGCCGGACGAGAAGCGGTTGACGAGGTACGGGAAAATTCTCAGAAGTACTTCCCTTGACGAACTTCCCGAGCTGTTTAATATTTTTGTCGGGCATATGTCCATTGTCGGGCCTCGGCCTTTGCTTGTGAGCTATCTGCCCCGCTATAATGCAGAACAGAAACGCCGACATAAGGTACGCCCCGGGCTGACGGGCTATGCGCAAGTACACGGGCGCAACGCCATTTCTTGGGCGGAGCGGTTTCAGTTGGACGTGTACTACGTGGATAACGTTTCTTTGTTTGGCGATATTAAAATTTTATTCCAAACGGTTGCCGCCGTATTGAAGCGGGAGGGGATTTCCTCCGAAACCTCGGCAACGATGGAAGAATTTATGGGCAACGGGGAGCAAGAAGAATGAAAATACTTTTTACCTGCGTCGGGCGCAGAGTGGAGCTTGTGCAAGCGTTCCGCGAAGCGGCGAAAGAATTAAACGAAACGCTTGAAATTTACGCAACGGATATGTGCGACAGCGCGCCTGCGGCGTTTTTCTGCGATAAGATCTTTATCGCGCCGAGAATACGCAGCGAAGCGTATATTCCCTTTTTGACAGAGCTTTGCGAACGGGAAAAAATCGACGGGCTTATCCCCACGATTGATACGGATTTGCTCCTGTTGGCGGAAAATAAAGCGACGTTTGAAAAATTGGGTACGACGGTGTTTGTAGCAAACCCCGAAAAGGTTGCGATTTGCAGAGATAAACGTTTGACTTCGGACTATTTTTCTTCGTTGGGGCTGTATGCGCCCAAGGCAACGGGGGATATTGCGGAATATGACGGCGGTTTTCCTGCGTTCATCAAACCCAAGGACGGGAGTTCGAGCATTGACGCGTATAAGGTCGAAAACGAAACGGCATTGAAAACGTATGCGGAAAAGATTGGAGAATACGTGGTACAGCCCTTTGCCGAAGGGGTGGAATATACGGTAGATATTTTCTGCGACAAGCAGGGTAAACCCGTATATATTACGCCCCGTATCCGTTTGGCGGTGCGCGCGGGCGAGGTATTGAAAACGGAGATACGCCAAGAGCCTTCGATTATCGAGGAGATGAAAACGCTTGTGAACGATTTCAAGCCGTGCGGCGCAATCACCGTACAACTGATCCGCGACGAAGCCAAAAACAGAAACGCATATATCGAAATCAATCCCCGCTTCGGCGGCGGCGCGCCTCTTTCCGTGAAAGCGGGCGCAAATGCGGCGAAAGCGCTTTTGCAAACGCTTCGTGGCGAAGAAACGCCGTACGTAGAGGGCGCGGCAGAGGACGGAGCGGTGTTTAGCCGTTTCGATCAAAGCGTGCGGGTGCGGTAATGATTACGGTTTCGCGGATAACGGACGTTGAAAAGTATTTGAACGGTATCGACGGGGTTATATTCGATTTGGACGATACGTTGTATTCGGAAAAGCAGTACGTCAAAAGCGGTTATAGAAAAATTGCGGCGGCGTTTCCGCAAATTGAAGCAATGGAAGAAAAGCTTTGGGCTTGTTTTTTGAACAGGCAAAAGGCAATCGATACGGTCCTAGAAAACGAGGGGATTTACACGATAGAGAACGTGGTGCGGTGTGTGGAGATATACCGTTTCCAAGCCCCCGAAATAGACTTGTATGAGGGCGTAAGGGAAATGCTCTTGCGTATAAAAGCAAGCGGGAAAAAGCTGGGTATGATTACGGACGGCAGAAGCGAGGGGCAACGGGCGAAGATTGAGGCGTTGCGGCTTGCACCGTTGTTCGACGAGATAATCGTCACGGACGAATTGGGCGGCATAGAGTTTAGAAAACCCTGTGAAAAAGCGTTTATACTGCTTGCGGAGCGTTTGGGCGTTTCGCTCGAAAATTCGGTATATATCGGGGATAACCCGAATAAGGATTTTATTGCGCCCGAGAAATTGGGCATGAAAAGCGTTTGGTTTCAAAACGCAGACGGTATTTATTACAATGCGGAAAGGAGATAAAAATGGCATACGATTTGAAAGAATTGCAAGCGTGTCAGTTGGATATTTTAAAGGAATTGACGCGGGTATGCGAAAAGAACGGCATTACGTTTTTCTTGGTATACGGTACGTGTTTGGGCGCAGTACGTCATAAAGGATTTATTCCTTGGGACGACGATATCGACGTGGGTATGACTGTGGCGGATTTTGAAAAATTAAAAGCTTGTAAGGACGAATTTCAGGAAAAGTATTTCTTGCAAACGCGGGAAACGGACGCAGGGTACGGCTTGATGATAGGTCGGCTGAGAAATAGCGAAACCACGTTGATTGAAGCAGATGAAAGTTACAGAGATATGAATCACGGCGTGTTTATCGATATTTATCCCTTCTTTAACTGCCCCACGAAAAAGTTTGCGCGCAAGCGTATGGTGTTCCATTCTATGCTGTATCGGTTGATGCTGTATCAAAAAGCACCGAAAAACAGGGGTAAAATGATGCGGATCGGCTCGAAAGTTTTGTTGGCGTTGTGTCCGAAATTTTTGCGCCGCGCGATTATGAAACATTCCGAAAAGGTATTGTACAGCTATAAGGAAACAGGGTTTTATTCGCCTTTCTACGGTGGGCTGGAAAAAAAGACGTACGCAAAAGAAATGTTGTTTCCCGTACGTAAAGCCCCGTTTGAAGATACGGTGACGTATATTCCTGCGCAAGCCGAAAAGTATTTGGAGCTGACGTACGGCAATTATATGCAACTTCCGCCCGAGGAAAAACGGGTTATTCATCACGATTTTAAGTGCGTGGACTTAGAGAACGGTTATTTGAAATATAAAGGCGAGTATTATTGCGTAGACGGGGATAAAAAATAATGAACGTACTTTTTCTTTCGTTGGGCGAATTGGACGATCTTTCTACGGGTTCGGTGCATATTGATATTATAAAGGAAATTGCAAAGCATCACAACGTATACCTCGTTGCCAAAAGAGAACGCCGAAAAAAGTTAAATACGGAGCTTACCCAAGAATTCGGGATTAACGTTTTGCGTGTAAAAACGGGCAATCTAAAAAAGGTCAACGTAATAGAAAAAGGTATTTCCACGTTGCTTTTAGAAGGACAGTATAAAAGGGCGATTAAGAAATATTTCAAGGGCGTAAAATTCGATCTCGTGTTGTATTCGACGCCGCCCATTACGTTTGCCAAGGTGGTTGAGTATATCAAAAAACGGGACGGGGCAAGAACGTATTTGTTGCTTAAAGACATCTTTCCGCAAAATGCCGTCGATATCGGTATGCTGAAAACGACGGGGATAAAAGGGCTTATTTATCAATTTTTCCGCAAGAAAGAGAAAAAACTGTATGCTTTTTCGGATACAATCGGGTGTATGAGCCAAGCGAACTGTGACTATATTTTGCGGGAAAATCCCGAAATACCGCCGCAAAAGGTCGAAATATGCCCCAACAGTATAGACGTAAAGGAAACGAGTGTTACGGCAGAGGAACGGAGCGCAATGCGGGAGAAATACGGTATTCCGCAGGATAAAAAGGTATTTGTATACGGTGGAAATTTGGGCAAGCCGCAAGGGATTCCTTTCCTTGTGGAATGTTTGGAACGGGTCAAAAATACGGACGGTTACTTTTTGATTGTCGGCGACGGCACGGAATTTTCTTATCTGCAACATTGGTTTGAGGAAAATAAGCCGAGCAATATACAACTTTTGAAACGACTGCCCAAAGCCGACTACGATAAGCTGGTGGCGGCTTGCGACGTGGGTATGATATTCCTCGATAAGCGTTTTACCATTCCCAATTTCCCGTCGAGATTGCTTGCCTATATGCAAGCGAAACTTCCCGTGCTTTCGTGTACGGATAGGAATACGGACGTGGGTGAAGTGATACAGGAGGGAAAATTCGGTTGGAGCTGTTTTAGCGACGACGTTTCGGGATTTGCAGAATGTGTCAACCAAGCGCTGACGGCGGATTTAAAGCCGCTCGGGGAAAATGCGTATGCCTATTTAAAAGAAAATTATTCCGTGGAAAATGCTTATACTATTATCGTAGGCGGTAGGCAGGTATGAAAGTATTGATGATCAATTCCGTTTGCGGCATCAGGAGTACGGGACGGATATGCACGGATATCGCGGAAGAACTTGAAAAGGCGGGGCATACCTGTAAGATTGGGTTTGGGCGAGAGAGCGTACCTGAAAAATACGCCGAATATGCCGTGCGGATCGGAACACCGACGGGGGTAAACGTACACGGAGGGCTTTCCCGTATTTTTGACGACGCGGGGTTTCATTCCAAGGCAGCGACGAAAAAATTTTTAAAGTGGGTAGAGGAGTATGACCCCGACGTCATTCATTTGCATAATATACACGGGTACTATTTGCATATTGGTGAGCTGTTCAAGTATTTAAAAAAAGCAAACAAGCCCGTCGTATGGTCTTTACACGATTGCTGGTCGTTTACAGGGCATTGCGCGCATTTTGACGGTATCGGTTGCGAGAAATGGAAAACAGGTTGTTACGGCTGTCCCCAAAAGAAATTGTATCCTACAAGTTTGTTGTTGGATAATTCCAAGCGGAACTATAAAAAGAAAAAGAGCTTGTTTCAAGGATTGCAAAATTTGACCCTCGTTGTGCCGTCGGTGTGGCTTGCAACAAAGGTTGCGCAATCGTATCTTGGAGAATATAGCACCAAGATCATTCCCAACGGCATTGATTTATCCGTTTTTCGACCCACAAAAAGCAATTTTCGTGAAAAGTACGGCTTGACGGATAAAAAGATTGTGCTGGGCGTTGCAACGGCGTGGAGCAAGAATAAAGGTATAGAGGATTTTATTGCGCTTTCCAAGACTTTGGGGGAAGAGTATCAAGTGGTGTTGGTGGGAGTAAAAAGCGACCTCGCGCCGCAGTTGCCGAAAGAGATACTTGCTTTGCCCCGTACAAACAACGTACAAGAACTTGCGGAAATTTATACGGCGGCAGACGTATTTTTTAACCCGAGTATACAAGAAACAATGGGGTTGACTACGGTTGAGGCTATGGCGTGCGGAACGCCTGCAATCGTATATGATAAGACCGCCGTGCCCGAAGTTGTAACACAGCGAAGCGGGATAGTCTTGCCGTGTTCTATCCGCGGGTTCAAAGAGGCGTTTGAAAGAGCGACAGCGCTTGATAAAGCAGATATTTTGGCGCAAGCGGAAAAATTCGAGAAAGGAGAAAAATTCGGCGAATATATCCGTTTGTACGAGGGGTGTATGCAATGAAAGTTGTGTATTTGGGGCTTTTGTTTTGCGAAGAGTCTTTGCAAGAAGCCTATAAGGCGGCGAAAGGGCAAGTCCAAATTGCGCCGCACGCTTTTCAGGAAAATTTGCTTTCGGGAATGAAGAAGTGTGTTGGAACGGAACTTGCCGTAATCAACGTTCCTCCGATAGGCAGCTTCCCGTTTAATTATAAAAAGCTGTTTTCCAAAACGTACCGTTGGGGTGAGGAGAACGTGCAAATCGGCTATTTGAACGTTCCCGTCGTGAAGCATTGGACACAAAAGCGAAAAATCGAAAAAATGCTTCGTACGTATTTGAAAACGGGCGAGAAGATTTGCGTTGTTGCATACAGCTTATACGAACCTTTTTTACAAGTGATCAAAAAGCTGAAAAAGAAATATGCAAATCTCACGTCTTGTCTGATACTTACCGATCCCGTGCCTGGCAGAGAGGATTTCGATCGGTTTATGACGGAAAAGCATAAAAAGCGGGGCGATAAACTTGTATCGCTTGCAAAATCGATTGACGGATTTGTATTATTGACCAAATACCTTGCGGAAACGGCGGAGGTAGGCGAAAGACCGTTTACCGTTGTCGAATGTGTCGGCAAGACGGACCAACCGGCTTGCGCGCGCAACGAAAATCCGAAAAATATTTGCCTGTATGCGGGTGTGACCAATAAGGCGTACGGGATATGCGAGCTTGTTGAAGCGTTTATCGGTATGGAAAATGCCGAGTTATGGGTTTGCGGCGTAGGCGACGCAAAGGAATATCTTGAAGCAACCGCGCAAAAATACGAAAATATCAAGTATTTTGGGTTTGTTTCCCGTGAGCGGGTTGCGCAACTCCAAAACGAATGTGATTTTTTAATCAATCCCCGCAGACCTACGGGCACGTATACGAAACATTCGTTTCCGTCTAAAACGGTCGAGTATATGATGACGGCAAAGCCTGTAATTATGTATAAGTTGGAGGGTATGCCCGACGAATACGACGAATACCTTTCCTATCTTACGGGGGAGAATACAGAGGCAATAAAGAGGGAACTGACCGCTGTATTTGAAACAAATTACAATCTGTTGGCGGACAAAGGACAGCGGGCAAGAGAGTTTGTTCTCCGTAACAAAAACGCGGACGTGCAAGCGCAAAAAATAGTAGACTTTTTAAATACGTGCTTATAAAACGTGCTTAGTGGTAACGGCTATTACCGTTGCCGTTTAGGATAATGGTAGCATATGAGAAAGAAAGACGAACAAATTACAGTACAAAAATTTGAGCAAAAGCGGTTTGATTTCAGCCCGCTTGTTAAGTTTTGGCTGATAATCTACCTGTTTTTTCTTATGTACCAGCCTACGATTATGCCAATCAATATTTTACACGTATGTACGTTGATTGCTTGTGCTTTGCTATTGATTAAAGGCGTTAGACCGCAAGGCGAACGGTATTTTTTATATTTTTATGCCGTGCTGTTTGTTTTGTTTGCGTTTACGCAAGCGATAAATAAGGATTTGAATTTGGTGAATATATACGGGCAAATCTTTACCGTGGTTGAGCTGTTTTTGTGCGCGGCGTATGTAATTTGCGAGTGTAAAGCGCACCGTTTCAACGTGGTTGATATGTTGGATATGTTAATCGTGGTCGCGTTGTTACAGTCGGTTTTGGCTCTTTTTGCATTTGTCGATACGGATATACAAGTCAAATTTTTGACGTTGCGTTTGAAAAATACCGATTATAATGATGTGTTGATGGGGCATTTGGCAAAGCATAGAATGTACGGTTTTTGTACTTCCTATACTTTCGCTATGCCGCTGTTTCACGGCGTAATGACGATTGTTGCCTTGTATCTGTATTTGGCAGAGGGACACATTTGGCGTTTGGCGGTGACTGTTCCCATTGTTTTTGCGGGGCTGATCAATGCCAGAAATATCGTCACCATACTGTTGGTGGGATTTGTAATCGTCGTTTTGTTCGGGATAAGGGCAAAATATAGTTGGAAACGTGTGATTATTACAGTTGTAAGCGCAGTATTGTTATTCTTCGTTTTGATAAAAGGCATGGAGTTTATTGAAAAAACCAATCCCAAAACGTATAAATGGCTGATGGACGGGATTGAAGAAATCAAAATGTTTTTGAAAGGCGAAAACGAGGGGTATTTCTCATATTTGGCGAGGAAGATAAAATTGGGCGAAATTACGGACGCGGAATTTATGTTCGGCATAGGGAGATTCATAATGGGGAATCCCTATAACGGCTACGAAAGCGACGTCGGTTTTGTGAACTATATCTATTTTGGCGGCATTGTATACAGTTGGGTGTTGTATGCAGGTATACTTTCCGTGCTTATTTTCAATGCCTTAAAAGGCAAGCATAGTCAGTTCCTGTCGCTTATTTTGCTTGCTGCGTTCGTTTTGGGCAATATTAAGGGTATGGTCTTTGGTAACAACGAAATTATGACGCTGTTCTGTTTGGCGCACATTGCAAGATTGAATTTATCGGAGGGGTCGCATGAACGAGAGCTTGTTAAGCGTAATTATTCCCGTTTATAAAGTCGAAAAATATTTGGAAAGATGCGTACGCTCGGTATTGTCGCAACGCTATCGCAACATAGAACTGATTTTGATTGATGACGGTAGCCCCGATAAAAGCGGCGCAATGTGCGACGAGTTTGCCAAAGAGGACGGGCGAATACGCGTTATACACAAAGAAAACGGCGGACAAGCCTCCGCAAGAAACAGGGGCTTGGAGATTGCCCGTGGGGAGTATATTGCCTTTTTGGACAGCGACGATTTTATCGACGCGGATATGTATGCCGACCTTATTTCCATTATCGAAAAGGAAAACTGCGATATTGCCGCTTGCGCCATTAAAAGGGTGGACGAAGCGGGGACGGCGATTGCGTCGAATACGCAGTACGACAACTCGATTACCTTTTATAATAAAGAGCAGATGATAGAGGGACTGTACATGCAGCAGTACGTTCGTTTTGAGCTTTGGGATAAAGTGTATAAACGGGCGGTCGTGCAAGGCGTTCGGCTTATCGAGGGGCAGCTTTACGAGGAGGTCAATTTCGACCGAGTGGTTTTCCAAAGAGTGGAAAAGTATGCGTTTTTCAATAAGCCGATGCACTATTACGTAACGGATCGGGCGGGAAACACCAATTCTTATTTTTCGGAAAGAAAGCTGTGTATTTTTGAGGAATTGGATAAATTTATACACGATATAAAAGAAGCGGGAATGCCCGAAGCGACGGCGCAAAAATTTGAAGCGAAGCAATGTCAATTTTGTATCAGCTTGTCTGTATTTGCGCAAAAGTTCAAAGCAAGCGCAAGCGCAAAGAAGTTTTTGAGAGAAAAAGCGCGTGAGTTGACACGCAAAATAAAAGGCAACCCCTTTGCGCCCAAAAAGAGAATGCGGTTGCTCTGTCTTTCTCCTGCGTTATATTACGTTTGTTTTAACGTAAAGGACCGTTTGAAAAAGCAATAAGGATATTATGCAAAACAAAGTTGTAAAAAATGCCGCGTGGATTATCGCGTGCAAAATTATACAGTCCCTTTTGGGGTTGGTCGTTTCTATGCTGTCGGCGAGGTATCTCGGACCGTCGGGGTACGGTCTGATCAATTACGCCACCTCCGTCGTAGCGTTCGTTGCGCCCATTATGCAACTTGGCTTGAACGGGATTTTGGTGCAGGAGATTGTGAATGCGCCCGAAAAAGAGGGCGAAACGGTGGGGACGGCGCTCGTTATGTGCGTTACGTCGAGCGTATTTTGTATTCTCGGCGTACTCTCGTTCGTTGCAATCGCCAATCACGGAGAAAAAACCACGTTGCTTGTATGCGGTTTGTACAGCATTATACTTATTTTCCAAGCATTGGAAATGACACAGTATTGGTTTCAAGCGAAATTGAAGTCTAAGTACGTATCCGTTGTTGCGTTAATTGGATATATCACAATCTCGATATATAGAATTATCCTGTTGATACAGCAAGCAAGCATTTATTGGTTTGCGCTGTCCCAAGCGTTGGATTTGATGATTATATCCGTTTCGCTTTTGATTATTTATAAGAAGATGGGTACGGATAAACTCCGTTTCTCCAAGGAGGCAATGAAGCGAATGTTTGCCAAAAGCAAGCATTATATCATTTCCAACTTGATGGTGACGATTTTTGTGCAAACGGACCGTATTATGCTCAAACTGATGCTCGGCAATGAGGCGACGGGATTCTATTCGGCTGCGGCGACGTGCGCAACGCTGACAAGCTTTGTTTTTAACGCCATTATCGATTCCGCAAGACCGTCTATCTTAGAGAGCCAAAAGGTGAGCGAAGAAGCGTTTGAGGAAAATATGAAAAGGCTGTATTGCGTGATTATTTACTTATCCTTGGCGCAATGCCTGTTTATCACGTTGCTTTCGCCGTGGATTGTACAAATTTTGTACGGACGCGATTATGCGCCTACGGCGCAGGTGCTTCGGCTTGTCGTTTGGTATACGACCTTTGCCTATTTGGGTATGGTACGGAACATTTGGATACTTGCCAAGGAAAAACAAAAGTATCTTTGGATAATCAATCTTTCGGGCGTGTTGATGAACGTGACAATCAATGCGGTGTTGATACCCGTTTGGGGGATTATGGGCGCGGCGTTCGCTTCGCTTTTTACGGAAATCTTTGCGAACGTAATCGTAAGCACGCTGATAAAGCCTATCCGCAGGAACTCATGGCTCATGTTTACCGGGTTGAATCCGAAGCATTTGGCAGGTATGTTGCGTTTAATAAAACGTAAAAAGTGAGTTAAACAATGGCGTTAACAGAAGAGAAGCGTTGCGCTGAAAATACAGATGTGATTGATACGGAAAAACCTTATTCATACTATATTAAACAGGAGAAATGAAAATGAAGAGAATTATCACTTACGGAACGTTTGACTTGTTGCATTACGGGCATATCAATTTGCTTAGAAGAGCGAAAGCGCTCGGCGATTATTTGATTGTCGTGCTGTCCACGGACGAATTTAATTGGAATGAAAAGCAGAAAAAATGCTACTTCCCGTATGAGAAGCGCAAACAGCTTTTGGAAGCCATTCGTTATGTCGATTTGGTCATTCCCGAAAATAATTGGGACCAAAAACGTACGGATATGCACGAATATCACGTCGATACGTTCGTGATGGGCGACGATTGGAAGGGGAAATTCGATTTTCTCAAAGAGGAGGGCGTTGAGGTCGTATATTTGGAACGCACGCCCGAAATTTCTACTACGCAAATCAAAAAAGATTTAAATAAATAAAAGTGAGGATAATATGGGACTTTTTACGAATAAAACATTATTGATAACAGGCGGTACGGGTAGTTTTGGCAATGCGGTTTTGAACCGTTTCTTGAAAACGGATATCGGCGAAATTCGTGTATTCTCGCGCGACGAGAAAAAACAGGACGATATGCGGCACGACTTTCAGGCGAAAATGCCCGAAGTTGCAGAGAAAATCAAATTTTATATTGGCGACGTGCGCGATTTGGCGAGCGTGAAAAACGCTATGCACGGCGTAGATTACGTATTCCACGCGGCGGCGCTCAAACAAGTGCCCTCTTGCGAATTTTTCCCGATTGAAGCGGTGAAAACGAACGTAATCGGTACGGAAAACGTATTGACGGCGTGTATCGAAGCGGGGGTCAAGCGTATCATTTGCCTTTCGACGGACAAGGCGGCGTATCCCGTCAACGCAATGGGTACGTCCAAAGCCATGATGGAAAAGGTAATTGTGGCGAAATCCCGTACGGTAGACCCTGCAAAAACGAAGATTTGCTGTACCCGTTACGGCAATGTAATGTGCAGCCGCGGCAGCGTTATTCCCCTTTGGATCGATCAAATTCGCAACGGACAACCCGTTACGCTGACCGACCCGACAATGACCCGCTTTATTATGTCCTTGGACGAAGCGGTCGATCTTGTTTTGTTTGCATTCGAGCACGGCGAAAGCGGGGATATCCTTGTGCAAAAAGCGCCTGCCTGCACTATTCAAACGCAAGCGGAAGCCGTTTGTGAACTGTTCGGCGGCGACAAGAACAATATCAAGGTAATCGGTATCCGTCACGGCGAGAAGATGTATGAAACGCTTTTGACAAACGAGGAGTGCGCAAACGCAATCGACATGGGCGATTTCTACCGCGTGCCCTGCGATAAACGCGGTTTGAACTACGATAAGTATTTCAAGCACGGCGACACGGAGAGAAATCCGCTTACGGAGTTCAACTCCAACAACACACAGCATTTGACGGTTGCGGAAACGAAAGCGAAGATCGCTTCGTTGCAGTACATTCAAGACGAGCTTGCAAAAAGCGGAAAATAAGGAAAGACAATGAAAATACTCATTACAGGCGCAAAGGGCTTTGTAGGAAAAAATCTCGTTGCGGCATTGAAAAATATACAAGCGGGCAAGGATAAGACCCGCCCCGCCTTATCGGTGGAGGAGATTTACGAATACGATATCGACAGCGAGGCGGCTTCGCTCGACGGCTACTGCAAGGAAGCGGATTTCGTATTCAATCTTGCGGGGGTGAACCGTCCGCAAAACCAAGAAGAGTTTATGCAGGGCAACTTCGGCTTTGCAAGCACGCTTTTGGATACGTTGCAAAAGCACGGCAATACCTGCCCCGTTATGCTGTCCTCCTCCGTACAGGCTACGCTGATTGGAAGATATGCAGGCGGAGAATACGGCAAAAGTAAAAAGGCGGGCGAGGAGCTGTTTTTTGCATACGGCGAAAAATGCGGCGTACAGGTATGCGTTTACCGCTTCCCGAATTTGTTTGGAAAGTGGTGCAGACCCAATTACAACAGCGCCGTGGCTACCTTTTGCAACAATATTGCAAACGATTTGCCTATCACGGTGAACGATCCGAGCGTGGAGTTGGAGCTTTTATATATCGACGATCTTATTGAGGAAATGCTTGATTTGCTCGAAGGGAAAGGACACCGTTGCGAATACGACGGTCTGTTGCCCGTAGCGAAAGCAGACGGTCGGTATTTCTATGCGCCGACCACGCATAAAGTGACGCTTGGCGAAATCGTAACGCTTCTTGAAAGTTTCAAGGCGCAAGCCCAAACGCTCGTTATGCCCGAAATTCCCAAGGGGAGTTTCGCTAAAAAACTTTATTCCACGTATCTTTCTTACTTGCCCAAGGAAAAGGCGAGTTTTGCCTTGAAGATGAACGTGGACGCCCGCGGGAGCTTTACGGAGCTTTTAAAAACGGAAAAGTGCGGACAGTTTTCCGTAAATATCTCCAAGCCGGGGATTACCAAAGGACAGCATTGGCACAACACGAAGTGGGAATTTTTTATCGTGGTAGCGGGCAAGGGCTTGATACAACAGCGCAAAATCGGCGCGGACGAGGTGTTGAATTTCGAGGTAAGCGGCGAAAAAATCGAGGCGGTGCATATGTTGCCCGGCTACACGCATAATATCATCAATCTTTCGGATACGGAAAATCTCGTCACGGTGATGTGGGCGAACGAGCAGTTTGATCCTGCCAAGCCGGACACGTTTTTCGAGCCTGTCGAATAAGGCGGATATATGCAAACGGAAACGATAGCGGAAAGCAAACACACGGAAACGCTTGCTGACAAAAAGGCGGCGCGCATAACCTATCTCGACGTGATGAAAGGCATAGGCATTTTATTGGTATGCCTTGGGCATTGTATCGGCGACGTGGCGGGAGCGTATCATTCCATCAACCGTTTTATTCTCTCGTTTCATATGCCCTTGTTCTTTTTCGTTTCGGGGTTGCTGTTTGAAAAAACCGCCAAGAAAAAATTTTCTGTGTTTTTGGTGCGGAAAATTTGGACGATTCTGTTGCCGCTTTTGGTGTACGTTGCGTGCGAAGTGTTCGTGGAAGTGTTTATCGACGTGCTTTGGCGGCAGAGTAAAACGTTTGCGGATATCGATTGGCTGGGAAAGTTTACCTCTTGGTTTATATGGACGATATTTTTTATGCAACTGCTGTTGTATGGCTGTAATCGGCTCATGGAACGGGTATTTGCAAGTTGTTCCGTCAAACACGGAAAAACGTATGCCAAGGCGGGTTTGCTTGTTGTGTTTACGGTGGGCTTCTTGCTTTGTTCGTATAAGGGGATTCCTATCTTTCAACAGGTTCTCGGCGCGGGAATATTCGGTACGTTCGGTTGGCTTATCGGCGGCGTAGTGGAAAACTATGCGCAAACGCAAAAGCTGCACGGAATCGGGTGCGTCTTGTTGCCGTTGACAATCGTGCTTTCGTATTACAATAAACCGATTTTAATGTATATCAACGATTACGGCAATAAATATATGTTTATTTTCACGGCGATATTGGGTTGCTTGTGCGCGTTGGATATAAGTATGTTTTTACGGGAACATACAATCTTGCGGTTTTTCGGGCAAAATTCCATGATTGTATTCGTGACGCATTTTTCGGTGCGGGTGGTATTAAATTTGATTATTGCCAGAATACGTTTTTTGCAGGAAGCCGCCCCTTACATACGGTATTGGTGCGCATTTTTTGCGCTAATGCTTATAGAAACGGTAATTGTTTTATTTATAAATAAATTTATGCCCGAATTATTCGGCAAAAGGAGAAGTTAAATCGTGGATATCAGATTGGACTATTCAAACGTAAAATTCAAAGACAACGGGAAGCTCAAATTACTTATTATCGTGGGTACGCGCCCCGAAATTATCCGTTTGGCGGCGGTTATCGACAAGTGCAGAAAGTATTTCGATTGCATTTTGGCGCATACGGGGCAGAATTATGACTATAATTTAAACGGCGTATTCTTCCGTGACCTCAAATTGGACGATCCCGAAGTGTATATGGACGCCGTTGGCGACGACCTCGGCGCAACGGTGGGGAATATCATCAACTGTTCGTACAAGTTGATGGCGGCTTGTAAGCCGGACGCGCTTTTAATCCTCGGCGACACCAATTCCTGCCTTTCTGCCATTCCCGCAAAGCGCTTGCATATCCCTATTTTCCATATGGAAGCGGGGAATAGATGCAAGGACGAGTGTTTGCCCGAGGAAACGAACCGCCGTATCGTCGATATCATTTCGGACGTGAACCTCGCTTATTCCGAGCACGCAAGAAGATATCTTGCCGATTGCGGTTTGCCCAAGGAACGTACGTACGTGACGGGTTCGCCGATGGCAGAGGTATTGCACAAAAATCTTGCGGATATCGAAAAGAGCGATATTCTGCAAAGATTGGGCTTGCAAAAGAAAAAATATATCCTCCTTTCTGCGCATAGAGAGGAAAATATCGACACGGAAAAGAACTTCCTTTCTCTGTTTAACGCAATCAACAAAATTGCGGAAAAATACGATATGCCCATTTTATATTCCTGCCATCCCAGAAGCAGAAACCGTCTCGAAAAAAGCGGGTTTGTATTGGATAAGCGGGTCATTCGGCACGAACCTTTGGGCTTCCACGACTACAACAACCTGCAAATGAATGCGTTTGCCGTCGTGTCGGACAGCGGTACGCTTCCCGAAGAGAGCAGTTTCTTCACTTCGCTTGGCAAGCCGTTCCCTGCGGTGTGTATCCGCACAAGCACGGAACGCCCCGAAGCGCTTGATAAGGCTTGCTTCATTTTGGCGGGTATCGACGAAAACTCGCTGTTGCAAGCGGTAGAAACGGCGGTATCGCTCAACGACGATGGGCAAAACGGGATTCCCGTGCCCGATTACGTGGAGGAGAACGTTTCCACCAAGGTCGTAAAAATCATTCAGTCTTATACGGGCGTCGTGGATAAAATGGTTTGGAGAAAATTCTAAAAAGAGGAGCAAGGTTTTTTATGCAAGCGGTAGCACGTACGAATCGGTTGGATGCAATTTTGGACAAGTTCTCGGTAAAGACCGAGGGCTTGTTAAAAAGCGCCCGTCGGTTCTTTGACAGTTACATTTCATACGCGGCAATCACGTTGGCGGCAATGGCATTCGTTATTGCGCATCAAGAGGTATACGGCGCGATAGCGTTCGTAGCGATTCTCGGTGTGATTTTGCTCGTATGCGACGATATTTTGCCTACGTTTTTGCCATTCCTGCTTGTATCGACGTTCACGACGAACTGCTATAATTCGTTTAACACGTTTATACAATATATCCCGTTTGCCCCGTTGATCGTTGCGTGTGTGGTGTTCCATTTCGTCGTATATAAAAAGAAATATTTCGTCGGCGAAAGCATATACGGGCTTTGCGCCGTATCGATTGCTCTGCTCATCGGCGGCGTGGGTAACTATACGTTTATGGATTATTTTAAAGGCGCGTATTATTATTTCGGCTTGGGATTGGGTATGATTGTTGCGTATTTCGTAATGAAATCGGAATACGCCCAAAGCCGTAAATACGACTTGCGTGAACGGTTCGCCGTTTCTATGTCGCTGATGGGTGCGCTTTGCGTATTGATGATTGCCCTCGGGTATATCCGTCCTTTGATCGGCTTTCCCAATTATCCGTACGCAAACGGTTTTTCTCGGAACAACGTTTCCACAATGCTGATGTTTGCAATGCCTTTCCCGCTGTTTCTTATTAAACGCAATCAATGGTTTGCAATCGGTACGCTCGTATTTTTTGGGGCGACCTGCGCCACGGGTTCGCGCGGCGGGCTTTTGTTCGGCGCGGTGGAATTTGCCGTGTGCGCGGTGTATTGGATGTCTTTGGATAAACGGAATTTCAAAGTCCGTTTCGGTATTTGTTTAATGGCGGCGGGGCTGATTTTGCTGGCGCTCGGCTCGAAAATCGCGGATATTATTGTGAACAGATTGCTCAAAGAGGACGCAATCGACGGTACGGACAGGTGGGTAATGATGTTGCAAGCGGTGGATCGCTTCTTTGCCAATCCCTTCGTCGGTTCGGGTATTCTCGACGATACGATTGCTTACGGCGAATACCGTAAGGCGGGTACGATGGCTTGGTATCATATGATGAGTTCGCAAGTGCTTGGCAGTATGGGGCTTGTCGGCATCTTAGGCTACGGTTTCAATATCTATCTGCGCTTCCGTCTTTCCTTGAAAAAGGCAAGCGGTTGGTCGCTTGTGCTCGGAATTTCGTATCTTGGAATTTTGCTGATGTCGCAGGTAAACCCCGGGGAATTTTGTCCCGTTCCTTTCGAGGTGCTTGCCGTGTTATTGTTTGTTATGCAGGAAATTCGATTGGACGAAGCAATTCTTCCCTTGAAACGGGTGTGCGAAACGCCTAAAAACCTGCTTGGTTAAATGCTATGAATGCTATCACGAAAGGAAAATGGATTTGGCTTTCCAAAAAAGAGGAAAAGGACGAGTACGGCGAGTTTGTCGGCTCGTTTTCCATAGTAAAAAAGAAGAACGTGCGCTTGCGTATTGCTTGCGACGGTTTTTATAACGTATTCGTCAACGGGAAACTTGCGCTCTTTTTCCAATGCGCGGACTACCCGCAGTACAAAAATTACGACGAACGGGACATCTCTCGTTTTTGTAAAAAAGGGGAGAATACGTTGCGTATCGTCGTGTGGTATTTGGGGGAAACGAATTTCAGTTATTACGGCGACGACGCAGGCGTGTGTTTCGAGGTATCGCAAGAGGGCGAAAGGATTTGTTTCAGCAACGAAAACACGCTTTCCCGCCAAATGACGGAGTACAAAAACGGATATTGCAAACGCATTACGTCGCAGCTTGGGTACAGCTTTTTCTACGACAATACGCAAGACGTGGAAAAACGGTACGAAAAAAGCCGAGAAACGGGCAAAAATTACGAATTACATAAGCGGACGATTAAACACCTTATTCTTGGGAAACGCCCCAAAATCGGCGTAAAATACGGCAAGAAATCCATTCTTGTCGATATGGGTCAAGAAACCGCGGGGTTTATCGATCTCGATTTTGTCAGTCCCAAAAAACAGACTGTGCTGATTGCGTACGGAGAACACCTCGACGACGGTTGCGTGCGCCGCATTGTCGGCGGGCGGGATTTCAGTTTTGAAATAGAAGCGCGGGAGGGAAGAAACTGCTTTTCCAATTATTTGCGACGTTTTGCGGGGAGATATTTGGAGATTTTCTGCGAAGAGCCGTTGCGGATAAAGTATGCGGGGATTCGCCCCGTATTGTATCCCGTCAAGCGCAAAAAGGCGAAATTTCTCGATAAAAAGAAGCAAAAAATTTACGACGTTTGCGTGCATACGTTGCGTTGCTGTATGCATGAGCACTACGAGGATTGTCCTTGGCGTGAACAGGGCTTGTACGTTTTTGACAGCCGTAATCAAATGCTTTGCGGGTACTATGCGTTCGAGGGCTTTGAGTATCAACGCGCCAATCTTCTGTTGATTGGCAAAAACCAACGGGAAAACGGTATGCTCGATATCTGCTTCCCCACGCGCGAGCGTTTGACAATTCCGTTTTTCACCCTCAATTATATTCTGCAAGTACACGAATATTTGCGTCATACGGGTGACGAAAGCATCAAAGCCGAGGTGGGGCAGACGGTGAAAAAAATCGCCGAGTTGTTTACAAGGCTTCGTGATGCAAACGGGTTAATCCCGACCCTGCCCTACCCGTATTGGAATTTTTACGAGTGGAGCGAGGGGAGCGACAAGGCATGGGAAACGGCGCGTTCTACTGCAAGCGAGCATAAAAAGGAGTACGATCTTATCCTCAACTGTGCGTACGTGTATATGATGAAGCTGTATAACGAGAGTTTTGGCGGGCAAATCGATTATTCCGCTACGTACGAGGCGATTAAAAATACCTTTTTCGACAGAGAAAAGGGCGTATACGTTTTGACGACGGCGGATAAGCGGTATTCTCAGCTTGGCAATGCGTACGCTATCTTGATCGGGTTGGGCGGAAAGGCACTTGCGCATAAATGCCTCACGGACGAAAATATGATTACCGCAACGCTTTCCATGCGTTCCGTGCTCTACGACGCTTTGCTTTCCATAGGCGGGTATGAGGATTACATTTTGCAGGATATTGAAAAGCGGTATACCGCAATGCTCAAAAAGGGCGCGACGAGCTTTTGGGAAACGGAAAAGGGCGGTGACGATTTCGATAAAGCAGGCAGTCTTTGCCACGGTTGGAGCGCTATGCCTATCTATTATTACAACGTACTCGGCTTGAATAAAGCGCATAAATAAAACGTATGGTACATAAAAAAGCGGCGTAGCGAAATTCGCTACGCCGCAACCGTTTTTTCTGTTACACAAACGGATATTCCGCATTGATTACGCAAGAACAATGCCCGTTTGCCTCCCGTATTTTTGCGCTAACTGCCTTTTCCGCTTGAACGGCGGTGAGCGGGCAATCGGCGGGCAAAAGCAGGTCGAAAATAAGGTTGATATTCGTTTCTCCCTTGGTCATACGGAAATCGTGAATGGTCAGCCCTTCGTTTACTTCCCTTGCGGAGGTTTCGGCAAGTGCTTTCAGTTCGTTGACAAGCGGGTCGTTTACCACGAGCGGATCGAGGTGTACCGTTACGATACAGCCGAATTTTTCCCGCATATCCTTTTCCAATTTATCCACTTCCTCGTGCGCGATATTGATGTCTGAATCGGAGGGTACTTCCGCGTGAAAGGAAACGATTTGTCTGCCCACGCCGTAATCGTGTACCATTACGTCGTGTATGCCCACGATACGGGGATAGTTTTTCGTGAATTCGTAAATATCCTTAATAAAGGCGGGATCGGGCGTAGAACCAAGTAATAAATCGATCGTTTCTTTGGCGGCGCGGATACCCGTGTACGCAATGAACAGCGCAACGAGGATACCTACGTACCCGTCTACGGCAACTTGGAAAAAACGTGCGACGAGCGCGGAGATGAGTACGAGCGCGGTGGCAATACAGTCCGTTAAGCTGTCCGTTGCGGAAGCTTTGATTGCCGCGGCGTTGATCGTTTTCCCGATCTTGCGATAGAAGAAAAACAGCCACACTTTTACCAAAATGGCTATGCTGAGTAAAAGCAACGTTGCGTTGCCGACGGTGGGAAGCGTGGGGGATAAGATTTTATCAAGCGAGCTTTTGAACAGCTCGAACCCGACCAAAATGATAAGCATATCGACGATAAAGCCCGAAACGTACTCCATTCTGCCGTGTCCCAAGGGGTGTTCCTTATCGACGGGCTTGGAAGCCAAGCGGAAGCCGATTAAGGCAATCAGGGACGAGCCTGCATCCGAAATATTGTTGAAGGCGTCGGCGATAATGGCAACGGATGCGGATAAAATACCGAGCGTGAGCTTGCCTGCAAAGAGCAGGACGTTCAAAAGTATGCCCACGCCGCCCGCAAGCGAGGCGTATTTCGAGCGCACTTTTGCATCCGATACGTCGGCGTTTTTGCCGATAAAAGCGTTGATAAGAAATTTTGTCATAGTATACCTCAATGCAATATAACCTCATTATATGCAGAAGCGACGTTTTTGTCAACCGAAAAAGCGTGGAAATTTTTAAAGAAAAAGTAAAAAAACACGCAAAAACGCTTGCCAAACTCTTTTAAATAGTATATAATAGGCGTTGACTTCGAGCGTTCCTCTGCCTTTTTTTGGGTATTGCGAGGAGCAATACAGCGGGTTAAGAACGTTTCGTAAATAACGGAGGTAAAGTCTGAAATGAAAGGATTGATTGAAGCCATCAACGCGGAAAATCTGAAATCCGAAGTTCCCTCTTTCGAGGTAGGCGATACGGTTAAGGTCGGCTACAAGATTATCGAAGGCGGCAAGGAAAGAATCCAGAACTTCGAGGGCGTCGTAATCGCAAAGAAGAACGGCGGGATTTCGGAAACCTTCACCGTACGCCATATTTCTTACGGCGTGGGCGTAGAAAAAACGTATCCTCTTCACTCCCCGAAAATTGCGTCCATTACGGTCGTAAGACGCGGTAAGGTAAGAAGAGCGAAGCTGTATTATCTGCGCGGTTTGACGGGCAAAGCTGCCAAAGTCAAGCAAAAAATTTAAATCGGATTACGTATTCGGAAGAGCGAGCTTGCCCAAAGTCAACGGCGAGCTTGTTTTTTTTCTTGTAACGCATAAAATTCTCTTTACTTTTTTTCCTGTTTAAGGTAAAATAATGTGGGGAATATATATAAGGAAGTAAGTGGCAATGATTGCAAAGGTAAAAAGCTACGCTTTGTCGGGGCTGGACGGCGTGCCCGTCACGGTGGAGGCAGACGTTTCGAGAGGCTTGCCCTCGTATGAAATCGTAGGTCTGCCGGACACGGCGGTAAAGGAATCGAAAGAACGCGTCAGAAGCGCTGTAAAAAACAGCGGCGTTGAATTTCCCACGCATAAAATAACCGTCAACCTTGCGCCTGCTTACGTAAAAAAAGAGGGTTCTGCGCTCGATTTGCCTGTGGCGGTGAGTATATTGCTTGCGTTTGGGGAGTTGCGCGCGAAAACGGAAAACGTCGTGTTTCTGGGCGAGTTGGCGCTTTCAGGCGAACTGCGCCCCGTTACGGGCGTATTGCCCGCGCTCATTTCCGCGCGAGATAAGGGTTTTACGGACTTTGTTATTCCGTACGACAACCGCAAGGAGGCGGGGTATATCTGCGGCGTGAACGTGTATCCTGCGAAAACGCTGAAAGAGGTACTTGAACATTTGACGGGCGTACGCAAATTGGAAGCGGTACAGCCCGAAAACTTTGTTTCTTTTTCTAAAAAGGCGGAAAGCGCGTACGATATGTCCTTTGTAAAAGGACAGGCGATTGCCAAACGCGCATTGGAGGTGGCTGTTGCGGGCGGACACAATATCCTGTTCGTAGGACCTCCGGGAAGCGGCAAAACAATGCTTGCGCGCGCCATACCCTCCGTGCTTCCCGATATGCAATTTGAGGAAGCGTTGGAGATTACGAAAATACACTCCGTGGCGGGTACGCTAGGAGAATCGGGGATTGTTACGCAACGCCCGTTCAGAAGTCCACATCATACGGCGACAACCGTTTCGCTTTGCGGCGGCGGAAACAGGGCGGTACATCCTGGGGAAATTAGCCTTGCGCACGGCGGCGTGCTGTTTTTGGACGAGTTGCCCGAATATAAGCGTTCTACGTTGGAGTCGCTCCGCCAACCCTTAGAGGACGGCGTAATCACGATTTCCCGCGCAGGGGGAACGGTGACGTATCCCGCCTCGTTTATGCTTTGCGCGAGTATGAACCCTTGCCCTTGCGGCAATTACGGCAGCGAAAAGCGGCGTTGTACCTGCTCGGCGGCGGATATTAAAAAGTATCGCGCCCGCGTATCCGGTCCGCTTTTGGATAGAATTGATATCCAAGTGGAAGTGGACGGCGTTGAATATGACGAGCTTATCTCCGAAAAACAGGGAGAAACGAGCGCAACAGTCAAGGCGAGAGCGGACGCCGCAAGAAAAATTCAGCGCAACCGTTTTGACGGCTGCAACGTGCGTGTGAATGCCGAGATGACGGAACGGGAAATTCGGGAATATTGCAAGCTAGACAACGAAAGCGAAGATGCGCTCAAAGAAGCGTTCGAGCGGTTGCAATTATCCGTACGCGCCCGTTCGCGTATATTAAAGGTAGCAAGGACGATTGCCGACCTCGATATGAGCGAGAATATTTTGCCCGAGCACGTGTACGAGGCGATTTCTTACCGCGCGTATAGCGGTAATGCGGAAGTGGATTGAGAACTGACGGCGTATGATTAAGGCAAACGATATACAAACAATAGAGGTCGGTTCGCCCGCATATCCTGCGGAATGGCAGTCGCTTCCCGATAAACCGCAACAGGTGTATGCCGTTGGGAGAGTTGCACTTCTTACCGCGAGAAAATTTACCGTAGTGGGTTCGCGCACAGCAAACGCTGTGGCGACGAAGCTTGGCAAGGAGATATCCAAAGCGCTTTCGTATTCGTTCGCGGTAATCACGGGTACTGCCGAGGGCGGGGATACCGCCGCCATTGAGGGCGCGCTTGCGGGCAGCGGGAACGTGATTTGCGTGCTTGCAGGTGGATTTGCCGCCGTGCCGCAGGGGAATTGGGAAGTACTCGAACGCGTGGCGAAACGGGGTTTGGTGCTTTCTCCGCACTCGTTCGATACGCCGGTACGGAATTTTTCGTACGAATACAGGAATAAATTGCTCGCGGCGCTCGGCAAGGGAACGCTTGTTCTCTCGGCAGGGGAAAAGAGCGGCGCGCTCATAACAGGCAAATACACGAAAAAACAGGGTAAACCCCTCTTTGCGTTGCCGTATGCGCCCAATTCGCCCGTGGGGGCGGGGTGTAACCGCCTCATCAAAGAGGGCGCGTATCTTGTGGAAAATGCAAACGACGTGTTTGAAAGGCTGGGTATGGAGGCGCAGGCGGAAAAACCGCCGCTCGTTCTTACTGCGGACGAAGAGGCTATGTACCGAGCGTTGCAAGAAACGGGCGAGGCGCATGCTGCCGCCGTTGCCGAACGCGCGGGTATACCCATATTCAAGGCGAAGGGCATACTCGCTTCGTTAGAGGTAAAGGGAGCGGTGCTCTCGCTTGGAGCAAACCGTTACACAATCATTTAGAAAAATATTTTAAGTCTATATAAAGGAACAGCAAATGGATTTAATTATCGTAGAGTCGCCTTCCAAGGCGAAAACTATCACCAAGTATCTCAAAGGAAAGTATCGGGTAGACGCTTCGGCGGGTCATATCCGCGACTTACCCGTGCATACGCTCGGCGTGGATATCAAAAACAATTTCGAGCCGAAGTACGTCAACTCCGAGGGTAAAGAGGACGTTATCCGCCGTTTGACGGAAGCGACCAAGCGCGCCGACCGTGTGTATCTCGCAACCGACCCCGACCGCGAGGGAGAGGCGATTGCATGGCATTTGCAGACGGTGCTTGGGTTAGATGAAAACGGGGACAACCGTATCGAGTTCAACGAGGTTTCTCAACGCGCCATAGAAAACGCGCTGAAAACGCCCCGCAAGATCGATTACAATCTTGTGGACGCGCAACAAGCGCGCCGTGTGTTGGACAGACTTGTGGGATACAAACTTTCGACGCTCCTCAATCATAAGATAGAAGATAAGAACGGCAACGGCAAACGTACGCTTTCGGGCGGGCGGGTGCAGTCCGTTGCGCTCCGTCTGATTGTGGAACGGGAACGGGAGATTGCGGCGTTCGTACCGCAGGAGTATTGGAATTTGACGGCGGAACTGCGGGATAAACCGCAAAAGTACGCGCCGTTTAAAGCGTTGCTCGAAAAGAAGGGTACGAAGAAATACAAACCCGCTTCCGCAGAGGAAACGGCGGCGGTGTTGGAGGCGATTGAACGGGGCGCGTTTATCGTATCGAAAGTGAAAAAGAGCGTAGTGAAATCGCACGCGCCCGCACCGTTCACGACAAGCTCGCTGCAACAGGACGCTTCCACGAAGCTCGGCTTCACCGCGCCTGAAACCATGCAGCTTGCTCAACACCTTTACGAGGGTATCGAAACGGGGAACGGCGACCATATCGCTTTCATTACGTATATGCGTACGGACTCCGTCCGTGTTTCCAAGGAAGCGCAGGAAAAGGCGTTGGAGCGTATCCGCAAGGTGTACGGCGAGGAGTATGCGCCTGAAAAACCCAACTATTATGCCTCGAAAAAGGGCGCGCAGGACGCGCACGAAGCCATTCGTCCAATCGATATGGATATGTCGCCCGATAAGGCAAAAACGCTTTTGGACAGAAAGCATTTCGCGCTTTACAAGCTCATCTACGAGCGTTTCCTTGCTTCGCAGATGGCGGAAGCAAAATACAACAGCGCGCAAATGGAGATTGATAACAGCGGGTATATTTTCAAGGCAAGCGGCAAGGTGTTGTTGTTTGCGGGCTTTACCGCCGTATATCAAGACGTTTCCGCAAGAAAAGAGGACGAGGATTCCATTGATCTTGCCAAGCTGTTGCCCGATTTGAATGAGGGGGATACCTTAGACCTCGTGTCTATGCAAAAGGAACAGAAATTTACCAAACCGCCTATGCGGTATACGGACGCTTCCATTGTAAAGGCAATGGAAGAAAAAGGGATTGGCAGACCTTCTACGTATGCGACGATTATTTCCAAGCTTATGCAAAAGTACGTGAAAAAGGACGGGAAGTATATGATCCCTACTGCCGTTGCGTACGACGTAGTGGATATGCTCGTAAAATGCTTCCAAGACGTTATGGACGTGGGCTTTACGGCGGGTATGGAAAATAAGCTGGACGATATCGAAGAGGGCGGCGTGGTATGGCATCAGGTCATTGGGGATTTCTACCCCGGCTTTGAAAAGAATTTGCGCTCCGCTTCCTCGTACGGCGACGAGTTGACACAAGAGGTTTGCGGTAAGTGCGGGCATTTTATGCTTCGCAGAATGGGGAAATTCGGGAAGTATCTCGCTTGCTCGAACTATCCCGAATGTAGAAATATCGTCAGCGAGAGCGAAACGGAAATTTCCTCCGTACGCTGCCCCAAATGCGGGGAAAATATGGTGGTCAAGAGCGGAAAATTTGGAAAATTCCTCGCTTGTCCCAGCTATCCCGATTGCAAGTCTACTATGTCTATGCCTACGGACGAAGAACCCAAGCTTGCGGGCAAATGCCCCGACTGCGGCGCGGATATGACTGTGCGCAAGTCTAAAAAAGGCAAGACGTATTATAGCTGTTTGGGCTATCCCGACTGTAAATTTATGAGCTGGGACGTGACGACGGGCGAACGTTGCCCCGATTGCAACAGTCCGCTGATCAAGGCGGGCAGAGGGGGCGTAAAATGCTCGAATAAGGAATGTTCGTATAAAGTCAAGGGCGAAGCGCCCAAGGCGAATTTGCCCGTGTTTGACGACGATTTCGACTTCCCGCCTCCCGACGAACCGATTTACGATTGACGAGGCGAACAATGGAAGAACAAGTAATCGTCGTGGGCGGGGGACTTGCAGGGAGTGAAGCGGCGTATTATCTTGCAAGCCGCGGGATAAAAACGACGTTGATCGAGATGAAGCCGAAAAAGTTTTCTCCTGCGCACGAGAGCGAGGGGTTTGCGGAACTTGTCTGCTCCAACTCGCTCAAAAGCAACGATATGTATGCCAACGCTTGCGGACTTTTGAAAGAGGAAATGCGCAGGCTTGGTTCGCTCGTGATTGAGGCGGCGGACAAAACGAGTGTGCCCGCAGGGGCGGCGCTTGCCGTCGATCGGGAGCAATTTTCGGCGTATATCACGGAAAAACTCAAAAGCTTACCTGCGCTTACGATTGAAAATCGGGAAGCGGAAACAATCCCCGATACGGAAAAGGGCGGGGGCAGGTATGTGATTATTGCAACAGGCCCGCTCACTTCAGAAGCGCTTTCCGAGGATATACAAAAGAAGTTTGGCGGCGGCTTACATTTTTTCGACGCGTCCGCGCCGATTGTGTCCGCAGAGAGCATAGATTTGACTAAGGCGTTTACGGGCGACAGATACGGCAAGGGTACGGGCGATTATATCAACTGCCCGCTGACCAAAGAGGAATATTATACTTTTGTGGACGAGCTGTTAAACGCCGAGCGCGCGCATTTGCACGAATTTGAAAAGGGCGAAATTTTCGAGGGCTGTATGCCGATAGAGGTCATGGCTTCTCGGGGCAGAGATACGCTCCGTTTCGGTACGCTCAAACCCGTGGGGTTGTCCGACGAAAACGGCGTTCGTCCCTATGCGGTGTTGCAACTGCGCAAGGAAAACGGGGCGGGTACGTGCTATAATCTGGTCGGTTTTCAAACGAATTTGAAATTTCCCGAACAAAAAAGGGTGTTTTCCCTTATCCCTGCGTTGCGGGAGGCGGAGTTTTTGCGTTATGGCGTGATGCATAGAAATACGTATATCGACTCCCCGAATGTTTTAAATCGGGATTTTTCGGTTAAGAATAATAAAAGGCTCTTTTTTGCAGGACAGATTACGGGCGTAGAGGGTTACGTTGAAAGTGCCATGAGCGGGCTTTTGGCGGCGATTGCCATTGCCGACGAGCTTGCGGGAAAGCAAAGACGGACGTTTGATAATACCACGGTATGCGGCGCGTTGCAAACGCATATATCCACCCCGACGAAAGACTTTCAGCCCATGAATGCAAACTTCGGCATTTTGTTGCCGTTGCCTATGCGTATACGGGATAAAAAGGAAAGATACAAAGCGCTTGCGCAAAGGGCTTTGCAAAATATCGTAAAGGAATAAGTACTATGGAATTCAGAGGAACGACGATCTGCGCCGTCAAAAAGGACGGTATCACCGCGATAGCGGGCGACGGGCAGGTCACGATGGGAGAATCGGTCATTTTCAAAAATACGGCGATCAAGGTGCGCCGCATTTACGGCGGCAAGGTCATTTTGGGCTTTGCAGGTTCGGTCACGGACGCGTTTGCACTTACCGAACGCTTTGAGGGTATGCTCAATAAATTTGCGGGTAACTTGATGCGGTCTGCGGTGGAGCTTGCCGAGCTTTGGAGAAACGACAAGGTTGGCAGAAAGTTGGACGCTATGATGATTACCGCCGACGAGAACACGCTGTTGATTCTTTCGGGTACGGGCGAGGTAATCGAGCCGGACGAGGGCGTTTGCGCAATCGGGAGCGGCGGCAATTACGCGCTTGCGGCGGCAAGAGCTTTGTATCAAGAAACGGACTACGACGCGCCGACCATAGCAAAAAAGGCGCTGAAAATCGCTTCGGAAATTTGCGTTTTTACCAACGACAATATCCGTTTGGAAACGGTTGGAAAAGCGTTGAACGCGGACACGCCCCCCGCAAAAACGAAAAAACGGGCAAGCAAGGAGGCGTAGGATATGGATTTGTCGCCGAAACAGATAGTCAACAGATTGGATAAATACATTATTGGGCAGGACGACGCGAAAAAGGCGGTGGCGATCGCTTTGAGAAACCGCTACCGTCGGGCGCAGCTCCCCGTTGAAATCCGTGAGGAAATCACGCCGAAAAATATCATTATGAAAGGACCTACGGGCGTGGGTAAAACAGAGATTGCCCGCAGGCTTGCTAAGCTCGTCAAAGCGCCGTTTGTCAAGGTTGAAGCCACGAAATATACGGAAGTAGGGTACGTCGGTAAGGACGTCGAGGGTATGATCCGCGACCTTGCGGAATGTGCGTACAGGCTCGTGAAAGCGGAAAAGGAAGAAGAGGTCAAGGCAAAGGCAACTGTCGCTACGGAAAAGCGCATTGTCAAAGCGCTTGCCGAAGCGAAAAAGGAAGAAAAGGGCGAACTTGCCAAAGAAGTATTCGAGGCGAATCTTTTAGAGGGCTTGCGCAAGGGGTTGTACGACAACGTGGCAATCGAAATGGAGGTGTTGGACGTTTCCCAGCCGATGGAACTTATCCCTGGTGGCGCGGCAATTTCCATCGGTTCTATTTTCGGGGATATGCTCCCGCAGAAGAAGAAAAAACGCCGTTTCCCCGTCAAGGAAGCGTTCCAAATTGTCTTGGAAGAGGAATCGGGCAAGCTGTTGGACGAGGACGCCATTAAAAGCGAGGCGCTTTTCCGCGCGGAAAACGACGGTATCGTGTTTATCGACGAGATAGACAAGATTGCGGGCAAGGGCAACCGCGGCGGCGCAGACGTTTCGCGTGAGGGCGTACAACGGGATATTTTGCCGATTGTCGAGGGCTCGACGGTCGTAACGAAATACGGACCGATTAAAACGGACTTTATTCTTTTTATCGCGGCGGGTGCGTTCCACGTGGCGGCGATAGAGGATCTTATCCCCGAGTTGCAGGGCAGATTCCCCGTTTCGGTGGAACTGCAAAGCTTGACGAAAGAGGATTTTGTGCGTATCTTGACGGAAACGGAAAATTCGCTCACGTTCCAATACGGTCAGCTTTTGAGCGTCGATCATATCGACTTGCAGTTTGACGCGGGTGCAATCGAGCGAATTGCGGAGGTGTCCGTTGAGCTGAACACAACGTCCGAGGATATCGGCGCAAGGCGGCTGCATACGGTTATGGAATATCTGCTTGAAGATATTTCCTTTAATGCGGGCGGGGATTATCCCACGTTTACGTTGCAAATCGACAGGCATTACGTGGACGAGCATTTGCAAAAGCTCACGGGCGACAGAAATTTGAAAAAATACGTGTTATAACGAATAGGAAGAGAGAAAAATGATAAATATACCTAAGGGAACGAAAGACGTTCTGCCGTCGGAATCGTACAAATGGCAATACGTGGAGGGTATGGCGAGAGAAGTCGCCAAACTCTTTAATCTCAAAGAAATCCGTACGCCTGTTTTTGAGCATACGGAGCTGTTTCACCGTGGCGTAGGCGATACTACGGACGTAGTAACCAAAGAAATGTATACCTTTAAGGATAAGGGGGACAGATCGATTACCCTCAAACCCGAAGGTACGGCAGGGGTTGCCCGTTCGTTTATCGAAAACGGTATGGCAAACGGCGTGTTGCCTGCGAAAATGTACTATATCATACCTGCATTCCGTTACGAACGGCCGCAGGCGGGACGGCTTCGGGAATTTCACCAATTCGGCGTGGAGTTTTTTGGCGCAAAGAGCGCGCAGACGGATGCGGAAGTAATTTTGCTTGCGGATACGCTGCTTAAAAGGTTGGGTATACAAACGCAGCTTTATATTAACTCAATCGGTTGTCCGACGTGTCGCGCCAAATTCAACGCTGCGCTCAAAGCGTTTTTCGAGCCGCATTTGGATAAGCTTTGCTACGATTGCAAGGCTCGCTTCGAGAAAAATCCGCTTCGGTTGCTCGATTGTAAAGAGGAGGCGTGCAAGGAAATCAACAAGGACGCGCCCTCCATTCTCGAATATCTCTGCGACGAGTGCGGAACGCATTTTGAGGAGCTGAAAAAGTGTCTTGATTTGGCGGGCGTATCTTATAAAATCAATCCCCGCATTGTGCGTGGTTTGGACTACTACACCCGTACCGTGTTCGAGTTTATTTCCACTTCTATCGGTTCGCAGGGCACGGTTTGCGGCGGCGGCAGATATGATAGATTGATCGAACAGCTCGGCGGTTCGCCTGTTCCCGCAGTCGGGTTTGGCGCGGGGATAGAACGGCTTTTGATGGTTATGGAACAGAGTGGAGCAACCATTCCCCAACCGGAAACGCCCAAGGTGTACCTTGCGGGTATGGACGGCGAGTGTCGCAAAAAAGCATTCGCGTTGGCGACGGCGCTTCGTGCAAACGGCATATTCGCAGAGATCGATCATATGGAACGCTCGGTGAAAGCGCAGTTTAAGTATGCGGATAAAATTGGCGCAAAATACGTTGCCGTGATCGGCGGGAATGAGCTTGCCGAGGGCGTGATGAACGTAAAAAATATGGCGACGGGCGAAAGCGAAAAGGTGGCTTTTGAAAACGCCGTCGAGTATTTTAAATAAGGAGGAAAAAAGATGGTAAAATATGTAAACGGGGCAGAACTTGAAGAGTTGATTGCAAAATCGGAAAAGCCCGTTTTTTGCGACTTTTGGGCAACTTGGTGCGGTCCTTGCAGAATGCTTGCGCCCGTGTTTGAGGCGGTGTCGGATAAGTATGAAGATAAGGCGGTGTTCGTCAAGATCGACGTGGACGACGAGGCAAGTGAAAGCGCGGCAATTAAATATGGCATTTCGTCTATTCCCAATATTATCGTGTTCAAGAACGGAAAGCCTGCGGCGAATAACCTTGGGTTCGTACCCGAAGCAACGCTCGAAAAATTCGTGCAGGATAATTTGTAAGATATCTTTGAAAGTTTGCGCCCCGAAATCCAGACGGATTTCGGGGCGGTTGTCTTTTTTCGTTTTTTTTGCAAAAACTCTTGACAAAGTTATATTTGTATGCTATACTGTAATCAGTATTCAATCTCAATAAGAGGAGAAAACAGGTGCAAGAACGGCAGACAAAACAAAAACAAGTGATATACGACGCATTGAAATTTCTCGATCATCCCACGGCGACGGAAGTATATGGTCGGGTGCATGAATTGTACCCTACGGTGTCCCGCGCGACGGTATTTCGGGTTTTAAACGGTTTTTCTACGAGCGGCCGCGCGCTCGAGCTTCGTCTTGCGGGGCAAGAAACGAGGTATGATTATAACGTTGCGCCGCATGCGCACGCGCGGTGTAGGAGCTGTGGCAGGCTGTCGGACGTGGAAGCAAAAGGGATTCCCTCCGAGGGGTTACAAGCAGAAGCTTGCGACGGGTTCGAGATTGAGGGGTATATGATCGAGTTTTACGGGACTTGCAAAGAATGTGTGAAAAATTTATCCGACGGCGGGAAAAACTGTTGACATTTCCCTCAAAAGGCGGTATAATAAAAAAGCTAAAAACATAATGGACGGCAAAGCTGTCCTGATGCAGGTGTCGCCTAGCGGTATGGCGGCAGCTTCCCAAGCTGTTCCCGGCGAGTTCGACTCTCGTCACCTGCTCCATAATTGGTGATGACATCTACTGCACCAAGCCTAAACCCCCGAGTTTATCGGGGGTTTAGCATTT
>JAFTPR010000006.1 GCA_017463145.1 Clostridia bacterium | reverse complement strand
GGCGCGGGCGGCGCGGGGTTTCCCTCGTACGCCAAGCTGGCAGAGGGAGTGGATACGCTCCTGATCAACGGCGCGGAATGTGAACCGCTGTTGTATACCGACTTAATCCTTTTACAAAAAGAATTGCCAATGGTGCTTGCGGGTATTCAAGCGGTAGCAGAGTACGCGCGTATTCCCCGTACGCTGTTATGCGTAAAGGAGCACACGGCAAACCGCTTGAAATGGACGGAAGGGCAACGCCTTGCCGATAAGATATACGTCAAAATATTACCTAACGTATACCCTATGGGCGACGAAATCTCTCTCATCTATCAAGCGACGGGCAGAGTGGTCATTCCGGGGAATCTCCCGATCACGCAAAACGTGATAGTATATAACGTGGAAACGGTATACAACGTAGCTGTCGCCGTGAAATTCTCGGGTAAAGTTACAATGAAATGGCTTACCGTGGCGGGTAATATCGACGAACCGTTCGTCGTGCGCGTGCCTATCGGTACGCCCGTTTCCGACCTGTTTGCCAAATACGGAATTGAAGTGCCTGCCTATCACACGGTACTCGACGGCGGACCGTCTATGGGCAAGGTGATTGATCCTGCTACGGCAGTCGTCACAAAAACGACGAAATCGCTTTTGATTTTGCCTGATACCACGCCTGCGATTGAAAGTAAATACCTCGACGGTAAAAAATCGATTGCCCGCGCGGAAACGGCATGTTGCCAATGTACCCGTTGTACGGATATGTGTCCAAGACATCTCCTTGGCTACCCGCTTGAACCGCATAAAATGGTACGTACGGCGAAATCGCCCGTCACGCTTTCTCCGCAAATGGTTCTTTCGGCAACACTTTGTTGCGGTTGCGGACTTTGCGAAACGCTCGCTTACTGTCAAGGGATTTCCCCCCGCGCAGTCATCAACGAGTATAAAGCGTTGTTGGCGAAAAACAAGCTCCGCTACGTCGGCAAAGAGGAAGTATTCCCGCAAGCGGAACGGGAATACCGTATGGTTCCTTCCGATCGTTGGGCAAGCGTTTTAGGCGTCCAAAAATTCGATAAGGTAGCCAAATACGTAGGCGAAAGAACAGATTTCGACCGCGTAGAAATCTATTTGAGTCAACATATCGGCGCGCCGAGCGTTGCGCTCGTCAAAGACGGTGACGAGGTGCAAAGGGGCGACAAGATCGCCGAAAGCGCAAACGGACTTTCCCTCCCGCAATACGCAAGCATTTCGGGTCGGGTAACGGTAGATACGAACAATAAGATTATTATAGATAAGGTAAATTACAATGTATAAGGCAGTAGGCGTAATAGAATTGAAAAGTATCCCCAAAGGCGTGGAAGCAACGGATGCGGCGCTCAAAAGCGCAGGCGTGCAAATGGTATCGGCGCACCCCTCGTGTCCTGGTAAATACGAGATTATTTTAACGGGTTCTATCTCCAATGTCACCGCTTCGGTAGACCACGTTCTCTCGAAGTTTGACGGTTACGTAATCGATTCTTCCGTTATGGGTCGTATTGACGAGCAAGTCATTTCTGCGCTGTTTGGTACGCAAACGGGCAATAAGAGTGGTTCTCTCGGAATGATCGAAACGTTCTCGGCGGCAACGTCTATCAAAGCGGCGGATATTGCGGTGAAAACGGCAAAGGTTGAAATATACGATTTGCGCGTTTCTCGCGGTCTTGGCGGTAAAGGCGTGGTTATGATTACGGGCGAGGTAGGCGACGTAACGGCGGCAGTCGAAGCGGGCGCAAATTACGCAAAACAGAGCGCGCAACTTTCCTCTACGGCAATCATTCCCGCACCGCACGCAGAGCTTTGGGAACAATTATAAAACGGTAAATAGTTATGGAAAATATCAAATTTGTCATTGAAAAAAGCGCAAGAATAGAAAAGCTCATCAACGCATTGTACGCAAAAATGCCCGAAATAGAAGCGGAACGCGGCGTTCTCGTCACGGAAAGCTATAAGCAGACGGAGGCGTTGCCCATTATGCTTCGCAGAAGCGCGGCATTTGCGCACATTTTGGAAAATATTCCCATTGTTATTCGTGAGAACGAGCTGATTGTCGGCAGCGCAACAAAAGCTCCCCGTGGCTGTCAAGTCTTTCCCGAATATTCTTATGAATGGTTGGAAGCGGAATTTGACACGGTAGCAACCCGCGCGGCAGATCCTTTCTATATCAGCGAAAATACAAAATCGGCGCTTAAACAAGCGTATCCGTATTGGAAAGGCAAGACGTGTAGCGACCTTGCAAAGTCCAATATGGCGCCTGCGGCATACGAAGCATTCGTTACGCACGGTATGTTTACGCCCGGCAATTATTTCTATAACGGTATCGGTCACGTCAACGTCAACTACGAAAAGGTGTTGAGGCTGGGTTATCGCGGTATTATGGCAGAGGCGCAAGCAGCGCTTGACAAATTGGACGTAAGCTGTCCCGAATACGTTCGCCGTCACAATTTCTTAACGGCGGTAATCGAAAGCTGCGAAGCAGTCGTTCTGTACGCAAGAAGATACGCCAAGCTCGCCCGTGAAATGGCAAAAAAGGAAACGGACGAAACGCGTAAAGCAGAGTTGGAACAAATCGCTACCAACTGCTTGCACGTGCCCGAACACCCTGCAACCTCTTTCTACGAGGCTTGTCAATCGTTCTGGTTTATACAGCTTTTGTTGCAAGTGGAATCAAGCGGGCACTCCATTTCTCCCGGTAGATTCGATCAATACATGTACCCGTATTACAAAAAGGATATGGAAGCGGGCAAGATTACCAAAGAGCAAGCGCAAGAACTTATCGATTGTATTTGGGTAAAACTCAACGACATCAACAAGGTTCGCGACGCAGGTTCAGCGGACGGATTTGCGGGCTACGGTATGTTCCAAAACCTGATTGTCGGCGGTCAAGACGTACACGGTATGGACGCAACGAACGATCTTTCGTATATGTGCTTGGAAGCATCTATGCACGTACCCCTGCCGCAACCCTCCATTTCCATTCGCGTATGGAACGGTTCGCCCGAAAGTTTGCTGATCAAAGCGGCGGCGCTCACACGTCTTGGCACAGGACTTCCCGCTTACTATAACGACGAAATCATCATTCCTTCCATTATGGCAAGAGGCGTAACGTTGGAAGATGCAAGAGATTACTGTATTATCGGTTGCGTAGAGCCGCAAAAGGGCGGTAAAACGGACGGTTGGCACGACGCGGCGTTCTTCAATATGTGCCGCCCGTTAGAGCTTGTATTCTCCCGCGGGGTAGATAAGGGTGTTCAAATCGGACCGGATACGGGCGACGTTACACAAATGCAAACGTTCGAGGAAGTATTCGAGGCATATAAAACGCAACAGGCGTATTTCATCAAGTTGCTCGTCAATGCAAACAATGCAATTGATACGGCGCATGCCACCCGTTGCCCGCTTCCTTTCCAATCGTGTATGGTAGAGGACTGTATCGGCAGAGGCAAAGCCTTGCAAGAGGGCGGCGCAATTTATAATTTTACAGGTCCGCAAGGGTTTGGTATTGCCAATAATACGGACGGACTTTTGGCTATTAAACAGCTCGTATTCGACGAAAAGAAGGTAACCATGTCCGAGTTCAAGGCGGCTATGGATGCAAACTTCGGTTACGGCGTGCAGGGCGCGGCGGCAGAGCGTATCACAAGCGAAATCGCTTGCAAGCTTGCCGAACAGGGTATCGAGATTACGGATGCGGTCATTCGCGCAATTTACGAGGAAGTGACTATGGCAAACGGTATCGACGAAACGAAAAAGGCAAGATACCGCGAGATTAAGCGCTTGATTGAGGAAACGTGTCCTAAATACGGCAACGATATTTACGAGGTGGATATGTTTGCAAGAGCGGTTGCCAACTCGTATACAAAAGAAGTCGAAAAATATAAAAACCCCCGCAAGGGTGTGTTCCAAGCAGGGCTGTATCCTGTATCGGCAAACGTACCTTTGGGCGGACAGACGGGCGCAACGCCCGACGGTAGACTTGCATTCACGCCGCTCGCGGACGGTATCGGTCCTGCCTCGGGCAGGGACGTAAAAGGTCCTACGGCTACGGCAAATTCGGTAGCGAAGCTCGAACAGGGCGTAGCTTCCAACGGCACGTTGCTCAACCAAAAATTCCATCCTTCCGCATTGGCGGGTATGTCGGGATTGTCGAAATTCGTTGCGCTTATTCGCTCCTATTTCGATCAAAAAGGTATGCACGTGCAATTCAACGTTGTCACAAGAGAAACGCTTTTGGATGCGCAACAGAACCCGGAAAAATACAAAACGCTTGTCGTGCGCGTAGCAGGTTACAGCGCGTTGTTTACAACCCTTTCCCGCTCGTTGCAGGATGATATTATTAATCGTACGGAACAAGGCTTTTAATGTTATTTGACAACGTATATACTTCGCAATACTTTGTCGAACTTGCGTTTCCCCTCGGTTACGTACGTTTAAGTACGCTCCCGTCGGGAAAGCCGCGTTCTTCTCGTCTTGCTCGTATCTACGTTGCCAAGAGATAGTACGCAATACTTTGTCGAACTTGCGTTTCCCCTCGGTTACGTACGTTTAAGTACGCTTCCGTCGGGAAAGCCGCGTTCTTCTCGGTTGTTATTAAACTACCACTAATAAAAAATAAGGCAGACCTATGAATATTTACGAAACGAAAGGACGAATTTTCAATATCCAACGCTTCTCGATCCACGACGGACCGGGTATTCGTACAATCGTTTTTTTCAAGGGTTGCTATATGCGTTGCGCGTGGTGTTGCAATCCCGAATCGCAATCGTACGAAATAGAAACAATGATAGAAGACGGCAAAGCCAAAACGGTCGGTAAAGACGTCACCGTGGGTGAGTTGATGCCCGAAATTCTTGCCGATCAAACGTACTATCGCCGTAGCGGCGGCGGTGTCACGCTTTCGGGCGGGGAGATTCTCGGTCAAGCAGATTTCGCGCGGGACTTGCTTTGCGCTTGCAAGGAAGCGGGCTTACATACCGCTGTGGAATCGACGGCGAACGCGCCGTTTGAAGCGATTGAAAAAATATTGCCGTACTTAGATTTGTATCTTATGGATATCAAGCATATGGATAGCGCAAAACATAAGGAATTTACGACGGCAGGCAACGAACGGATTTTAGAAAATGCGAAACGGATAGCTAAAAGCGGTGTGGAGCTGATTATTCGTACGCCCGTTGTGCCGGGATTTAACGATACGGCGGCAGAAATCAAAGCGATATCCAAATTTGCAAGCACATTGAAAGGCGTAAAAGAACATCACCTGTTGCCCTATCATCGGTTAGGGCAGGATAAATATGACGGGCTGGGCAGGAAATATTCCTTAAAGTGCATAGAACCGCCCCCCAAAGAGAAAATGGAATACTTGCTTTCCGTAGCGGAAGAAAGTGGGCTGAAATGCCAAATAGGAGGGTAAAAAATGGAACTGAAAGATAAAATGACAATTATACAGGAATTTGTTCCCGGTAAGCAAATTACCCTTTGTCACATTATCGCAAACCCGGGCGAAACGCTGTATACGAAGCTTGGGTTAGACCCGCAGACAGACTACACCAAAAGCGCAATCGGCGTCTTGACGGTAATCCCGTACGAAAGCGCGGTTATTGCGGCGGATATTGCTATGAAGTCCTCGGGCGCGGATATCGGATTTGTCGATAGATTTACGGGTACGCTCATCATTACGGGTAGCGTGTCTTCGGTGGAGTCCGCGTTCACCGCAATTCGGGAATACTTCATCAATAAGCTTGGATATGCTTGTTGCGAATTGACAAAAACCTAACAATGAAAAAAATAATGTTGTTCGGCAGGGTAGCGGCGGGAAAAACCACGCTCACGCAAGCCCTGCGCGGCGAAGAAATTAAATATTTCAAAACGCAGTACGTCAATTATCTAGACACGGTAATCGATACGCCTGGGGAATACACCGAACGTCGGGAAACGAGCGGCGCGCTCGCCTTGTATGCGTATGAGGCGGACGTGGTGGGGCTTGTCCTTTCCGCCAACGAACCGTACTCCATTTTCTCGCCCTGTTTAACGAGCATGGTCAATCGGGAAACGATCGGTATCGTCACGGGTATTGATAAGCCTGATGCCAACGTTGACCGCGTGACCCGTTGGTTAAAGTTGGCGGGTTGTAAAAAAGTCTTTCCTGTCAGCTCAATCACGGGCGAGGGGATTAAGGAACTTGCGGCGTTTTTGCAAGACGATAGCGATTTAAAACGGAAAACTCCTGCAAAAAGACCGTCGGCGGAAACAATGGCGAAACAGGAACAAAAGACAAGCGGCAAGTTGGATACTTGGCTGTTGTAAATACAGGGAGAAACACTATGAGCAAAACGGTTGTTGTTGCATTTGCAAACAATAAGGGCGGCAGCGGTAAAACGACTACCTGCTCCAACGTGGCTTGCGCTATGGCAATGCAAGGCAAAAAGGTACTGATGATTGACGGGGATATGCAGCTCAATCTCACGATTTCTTATTTCGACGAAGACACAGCGCTTGCTTTTGCGCAAAACGGCAAAAATATCTACACGGCAATTAAGGAAGAAAAGGACTTGTCCGATTTCGTTGTTTCCACGGAATATAAACATCTCGACCTTGTTCCCTCTACGTCGCTGATGAGCGCAATCGAATTTGATTTGTTCACAAAATGGCAACGGGAATTTATTTTGAAGAAATGCTTAGAGCCTGTCAAGGCGAGAGGGTATTACGATTATATCTTAATCGACGCGCCGCCCACGCTCGGCGGCTGGGTAATGAATATTATGTGCGCGTCCGATTTTCTCGTCATTCCCGTAGAAGCAAGCCCTTGGGGACTGTTCGGATTGGCGAATATGTTCGAGTTCGTCGGTCAAGTAAAAACGCTTGCGCCCACGCTCGAAGTGCTGGGTATAGCGGTAACGAAAGCGGACGAGCGAAAGAAATATTTCAAGCAAACGCTGGAAACGCTTCAAAACACGGACGGGGCAAGACTGTTTAAAAACTATATCCGCGTAGATAGCGCGGTGGAATGGTCGCAGGATAATTCCAAACCCGTCGTAGCTTATAAAAAGACGAGCCGTAGTGCCGTCGAATATACAAATTTAGCAAAGGAGATTATGAAGTATGCCCATCGGTAAAAATGCAATCAAAAGAGTAGAAAACAACGGCTATTCCAACGTCAAGACAGACGCGCCCGATATGCAGAACAGCACGGTTATCGGCGCAACCTCTCCCGAGGTAATGGAAATGGTGGAAAAGGCGGTTACAAAAAAGCCCGCCGCTAAAAAAACGACGGCGAAAAAGCCTTGCGCAAAAAAGCCTTGTGCGAAACCCGCTTGCGAAAAAGACGGATTTGTTCGTGTGGAAGTGGGCGAAGATATGCCTTACTATCTGTTATAAAAAACAAAAACACCTGCAACGTTTCGTCGCTCTTTTTTAGCGCGCCGTTGCTTCTAAAACAAATCTAAAACAGAGTCTATAAAAAATCAACCTCCACACGGAGGTTGATTTTTTATTTCTGTTCTTCGCAGAGATATTCAAAGCAGGGTATCGGTTTCAGTTTAAACTCGTTTATGCGGTGCAAACGGTCTATTCTTTCCTTTACCGCCTCGTCCTCACAAACGCCTTCTCGGATATATCTGTCCAAGGCAGCGTAAGTAAAACCGAGGTTATCCTCGTCCGTTCTGTCCGTAAGCCCGTCGGAGGGAACTTTCTCCACAAGCTCTTGCGGTAAACCGAGCGTTTTTCCAATCGCTTTCACTTCCTGTACGGTCAACTTTCCAAGGGGCGAAAAATCGCCTGCGGCGTCACCGTAGCGGGTGGAATATCCCACCCAATCTTCCGAAAGATTACACGTATTTGCCACACGCCCGTTGTTGGATTGGGAAACGGCGTACAAGGTAGACATACGGATACGCGGGGGGAGATTGATACGCGTCTGTTTCGTTACCGCAATCCCCGATTTTTCAAGCGCTTCCAACACGCCGTCCACCGATTTTTTGATATTGCAAATGTAATACGGGATACCCAGGTACGAAACGAGCAGCTTTGCGCTGTCGATATCCTTTTGCTCGCCGTTGGGCATCAGTACGCCGATTACACGCTCTTTTCCAAGCGCTTCCACGCAGAGCGCGGCAACGATACTCGAATCCTTACCGCCCGAAATACCGATTACGGCATTGCAATCCTTGCCGTTGCGTTCAAACCAAGTCCGTATCCAGCGCACCGCTTCATCTTTTGTTTTAACTGCGTCAAATTGATACATCATTACACCCCGAATAATAAATCACCGTAGGTCGGGAAAGGCCAAGCCTTATCCGATACCAGCCCCTCCAATGCATCTGCATAGCCGCGAAGCGTTTTCATCTGCGGTAAAACGTGATCCTTATAGTACACGGCGCGGTTCGTTACGTCCGTCACCGTATGCGCCTTGTCCAACTCGCTTTCAAGCGTCAACGCCGTTTCGTATGCTTTGGCAAGCAGGGGGGATATTTTTTGCATAAGGTCCTTTTCAAAGGAAATATCAATCTGTTCACAAACGTTTCTCTTTGCCAAAATGGTATCGCAAAGGGAACGGGAATATTCGCTCACCGCAGGCAATATCTCTTTGATTGCCATATCCGCCATTGTGCGCCCCTCGATATTGATGAGCTTGCAATAATTTTCCATCAGGATATCGTAACGGGAACGCATTTCCCGCTCGGTATACACCTTGTGCGCGGTAAATAAGTCCACGTTCTTTTTTTTCAGATAATAGGGGAGCGCGTCGGGGGTCGTTCTCAGGTTGAGTAACCCCCGTTTTTTCGCTTCTTCCAGCCAAGCGTCGTCGTAGCCGTTTCCGTTGAAAATAATGCGCTTATGCTTGGTAACGGTTTCCTTGATAAGGTCGTGCAACGCCACCTCGAAATTCTCCGCGCCTTCAAGCGTATCGGCAAATTGCTTCAATGCTTCTGCAACGGCGGTATTGATAACAGTATTCGGACCGGACACCGAAGCTGCCGAACCTAACATACGGAACTCGAATTTGTTGCCCGTAAACGCAAACGGCGAGGTGCGGTTTCTGTCCGTCGTATCCTTGGGAAACTTAGGCATTGTATGCACGCCCACACGCAGAAGCTCTTTCTCTTTCGCGCCGTAGGGTACGTCGTTTTCTATCGCTTCTAAGATATCCGTCAGCTCCGTTCCGAGGAAGATCGAAACGACGGCGGGCGGCGCTTCGTGCGCGCCGAGTCTATGGTCGTTACCCGCAGTTGCAACGGAAATACGAAGCAGGTCTTGATATTCGTCTACGGCTTTGATAACGGCGCAAAGGAACAAAAGGAATTGCGCGTTCTCGTACGGCGTATCGCCGGGTTCTAACAAATTTACACCCGTATTCGTAGAAATGGACCAGTTGTTGTGTTTGCCGCTTCCGTTCACGCCCTCAAACGGTTTTTCGTGCAAAAGACAAACAAGATTATGCTCCTTTGCAATCTTTTGCATCAGCTCCATTGTAAGCTGGTTATGGTCGGCTGCAATGTTCATAGTCGCGTACACGGGTGCCAGCTCGTGCTGCGCAGGTGCGGCTTCGTTGTGTTCCGTTTTCGCAAGCACACCCAGCTTCCAAAGCTCCTCGTTGAGCTGTTTCATAAACGCTTGCACACGCGGCTTTATGACCCCGAAATAGTGATCGTCCAGCTCTTGTCCCTTAGGCGGCTTTGCGCCGAAGAGCGTCCGTCCCGTGTACACAAGATCCTTGCGCTTCAAGAACAAGTCTTTGTCCACAAGGAAATATTCTTGTTCAGGACCAACGGTCGTTTTGATGGACGTAACGTCCTCGTTTCCAAAGAGCTTAACCACGCGCATTGCTTGGCGGTTGATTGCCTCCATGGAACGGAGTAAGGGCGTTTTCTTGTCGAGCGCGTCGCCCGCATACGAGCAAAACGCGGTCGGAATACAAAGTACGCCGTCTTTAATAAAGGCGTAGGAGGTGGCGTCCCAAGCGGTATAGCCGCGCGCCTCGAAGGTGGCGCGTAAGCCGCCCGAGGGGAAAGAGGATGCATCCGGTTCGCCCCGAACAAGCTCCTTGCCTGAAAATTCCATAATCACTCTGCCGTTGTCGGGAGAGATAAAGCTGTCGTGCTTTTCGGCGGTAATGCCCGTCATTGGTTGAAACCAATGCGTGTAATGTGTTGCGCCCAAAGCAACCGCCCAATCTTTCATGGCGCTTGCCACGGCGTTTGCCACTGAAAGATCAAGACTTCTGCCGTGCTCGATCGTTCTGCGGAGCGACTTATAGATATCCGCCGACAGTTTGGATTTCATCACCTTGTCGTCGAATACCATACACCCGAAATAGTCCGAAATGAGTTTCATAAGTAGATCTCCTTAAAGGAATATGCTATCATTATACCCGATTTCCCCCATATTTGTCAACGGAGTACGCCCGCATTTCCGCGATTTTTTCGCACGCGCGCGTAAAAAAAGAAAAAAAATCCAAAAAAATCAAAAAAATCGTCGAAAATTTCATTGAAAATACACAATTTTGTTGTATAATAATCAGGAAAAACGAGAAAGAAGAGAGCAAGTTTATGGAGAAATTACTCGGTATCGACGTCGGTTCTACGACGGTGAAAACAGCCGTGCTCGATCAAGAAACGGGAAACGTTTTATACACGAGCTATCAGCGGCACTTTTCCCGCGTGAAAGAATGTGTCGTTGCGGAACTTGAAAAAATAGAGAACCTTTTCCCGGGAGAAAAATACAAAGCCGCCGTCACGGGCAGCGCGGGGCTTGGCATTGCCACGGCAAGCAAGCTCCCGTTCGTTCAAGAAGTGCAGGCTTCTTTTTTAGCCGTCCACGAATACTACCCCGACGCCGACGTCGTGGTGGAGCTTGGCGGCGAAGACGCAAAGATCATTTTTCTCACGGGCGGTATGGAACAGCGTATGAACGGTAGTTGCGCAGGCGGTACAGGCTCGTTTATAGACCAAATGGCAACGTTGCTCGATTTAGACGTTTCTCAAATGGATGCGCTGGCGCTACAAGCGGAAAAAACGTACCCAATCGCTTCCCGTTGCGGTGTGTTTGCAAAATCGGACATTCAACCGCTTTTAAATCAAGGCGCGGCGAAAGCGGATATCGCCGCTTCCATCTTCCACGCCGTCGTGGAACAGACGGTTGCAGGTCTTGCGCAGGGTAGAAAAATTAAAGGCAAAGTATTGTTTCTCGGCGGACCGTTACACTTTTATAAGGCGTTGCAAAAAGCCTTTGTCCAAACGCTTGATTTGTCGGGGGAATACGCGGTGTTCCCTGAAAATGCGCCCGTGTTTATGGCATTGGGCTCGGCGTTATATGCGGCGAAAGAGAATGCGTATACACTCTCGGAAATGCTTGAAAAAATTAAAAACGGCAGGGGCAGGGACGAGGTTACGCGCGGTCAGCCGCTTTTTGAATCGCAAGAAGAATACGACGAATTTGTGGAAAGACACAAGCAAAGCGATTTGAAATTTGCCGATATACATACGTACACGGGTGAAGCGTATTTGGGAATAGACAGCGGCTCGACGACAACCAAGCTTTTGCTGATTACACCCGATTGCGAAATTTTGTACGCCCACTATCAAACGAATAACGGGCAACCGCTCGACGTGGTAGTGGAAAAGGTTAAGGAAATCTACGCGCTTTGTGAAAACAGGATTACGATTCGCGCGGGCGCAGTCACGGGCTACGGCGAGGATATGATAAAGGCGGCGCTGAAACTCGATTTCGGTTTGGTGGAAACGGTGGCGCACTTTAAGGCGGCGTTGTATTTCAATCCCAAAGTCGATTTTATTATCGATATCGGTGGGCAGGATATCAAGTGCTTTAAGGTCAAAAATAATGCAATCGATTCCATTATGCTCAACGAGGCTTGTTCTTCGGGTTGCGGCTCGTTTATTCAAACGTTTGCGAAGGCTATGAATTACAACGTAGAGGAATTTTCCCGTCTTGGTTTGTTTGCACAAAAGCCTGTCGAGCTTGGCTCGCGCTGTACGGTCTTTATGAACAGCGCCGTCAAACAAGCGCAAAAAGAGGGGGCGACTGTCGAGGATATTTCCGCAGGCATTTCTTCTTCCGTCGTTAAAAATGCCTTGTATAAAGTCATTCGCGCAAGAAGCGCGGAGGAAATCGGTGAAAATATCGTGGTGCAGGGCGGTACGTTTATGAACGACGCGGTGCTTCGCAGTTTTGAAAAGGAAACGGGCAAACACGTCGTTAGACCCGCTATTGCAGGGCTTATGGGCGCTTTCGGCGCGGCAATCTACGCTAAGGAACGGCAAACGCGGGAGAAAAGCACAATGCTTTCCAAAGCGGCGTTGGGCGAATTTTCTTATACGGCTAAAGGCGTTGTCTGTCGCGGTTGTACGTCCCATTGTAACGTCAATGTACTCACGTTTGCAAATGGCGAAAAGTATGTTTCGGGCAATAAATGCGAACGGGGCGCAGGCGGTAAAAAAAGCGCGGACGATTGGAATATTTACGAATATAAATATCATCTTCTCCGTTCCTTGGAAACAGGAAACGGGGCGGGCAGGTATGCAACAAACGTGCAAAAACCGCTTGGCAGGGTCGGGCTTGCGCTCGGACTTGTCACGTTTGAGCAAATGCCGCTTTGGACGGCGTTTTTCCGTGAACTCGGCTTGGAAACGGTCATGAGCGACGAAAGCTCCCGTGCGCTGTATTATCTCGGTCAGCACACGGTCGCAAGCGATACGGTATGCTATCCCGCAAAACTTATGCACGGGCATATAGAAAGCTTGCTTGATAAAAACGTCGATTTCATTTTCTATCCTTGCGAAAGCTATAATCTCGACGAACGGGCGGGAATAAACCATTATAATTGTCCTGTTGTGGCGTACTATGCGGAACTTTTAAAAGCGAATAACGAACGGTTAACGGAGGAAAATTTTCTTTCGCCGTATCTTGATTTGAACAATCTCGCTTTGAGCGCAAAGACGCTCAAGAAAACGCTGTCCCGCTATCGCTTTACCGAAAAACAAATCAAAGAAGCGCTTGAAAAGGGCTTACACGCCTTAGAGGATTATCAAAAGGCTGTTCGCCGCAAGGGCAGGGAAATTTTAAGCGGCGCGCGTATGGCGGGCAAGACGGCGGTGGTGCTTTTGGGTAGACCGTATCACGCCGACCCCGAAATCAATCACGGCGTAGGCAAGCTGTTGACTTCGCTCGGAGTAGCCGTACTTTCGGAGGACAGCGTGGCAAGCTCTGCGCCCGTGGTGGAAACGAACGTTCTCAATCAATGGACGTATCACGCGCGGCTATACCGCGCGGCGGAATTTGTGTGCAAGCATAAGGATACGCAATTGGTGCAGCTTGTGTCGTTCGGTTGCGGGTTGGATGCAGTCACTTCGGATGAGGTACGCGAAATTATGGAGAGGAACAACAAGCTGTATACGCAAATCAAAATCGACGAGATTAACAATCTCGGCGTAGTAAAAATTCGTCTGCGCAGTTTGTTGGCGACGGTAAAGGGCAGCAAGGAGGAAAAATGAAGAGCAGTACGGAAAAAGTAAGTTATAAAACAACCGTTCCCGTATTCACGGACGAAATGAAAAAAACGTATACGATTCTTGCGCCCGATATGCTTCCGTATCATTTCGATATCATTTCCGTCGTGCTGAAAAGGAACGGCTATAACGTCGAAATTTTACGCAATGAAAGCCACAACGTGATTGAGGAGGGATTGAAACACGTCCACAACGACGCTTGTTTCCCTGCGCTTTGCGTAACGGGTCAGTTTATCGACGCGCTTAAAAGCGGAAAATACGATTTGAATAAGACGGCGCTTTTGATTTCGCAATCGGGCGGAGGCTGTCGCGCATCCAACTACGTGCCGCTGATCCGTAAGGCGCTTCGGGCGGAATTTCCCCAAGTGCCCGTGTTGTCGCTCAACTTTTCCGGGCTGGAAAAGGGGAGCGGTATCAAAATTACGTGGTCTATGCTGATGCGCTTTGCGTTCGGTATTTTCTACGCCGACGCCGTGATGAGCCTCTACAACCAATGCAAGCCCTACGAGGTAAACGAGGGGGAAACCGAGCAGGCGCGTAACGCTTGTGTAGCATATATCAAAAGAAAACTTGTTGGCAAAGGTTATGCAAACTATAAACGCGTAATTCAATATATTCTTTCGGCTTTTTCCAAGATAGAACGTCGCGACGAAAAGCGCGTTCGGGTCGGTATCGTTGGCGAAATATACGTGAAATACTCCCCGCTTGGCAACTCACATTTGGAAGACTTTTTACGGGGCGAGGGCGTAGAGCCCGTCATTCCCGCTTTAATGGATTTCGTGCTGTACTGTATCGTCAACACAATCAACGATAAAAAACTGTACGGCAGGGATAAGGTGAAAGCATCCGTATATGCGCTCGTATATAAATACCTGTATGCCGTGCAGAAGAAAATAATCCGTATGTTCACACGGTACGGATTCGAGCCCCCACACGATTTCGAGACGCTTAGAAAGGGGGCGGATAAGGTAATTAACCAAGGCGTAAAAATGGGCGAGGGGTGGCTGATTCCTGCGGAAATGCTTGCTCTGTACGAAAGCGGTGTGGAGAATATCGTCTGTGCGCAACCTTTCGGCTGTTTGCCGAACCATATCGTGGGGAAAGGCGCTTCCCGCGCTGTGCGTGCGCTGTGTGAAAACGTGAATATCGTACCAATCGATTACGACCCCTCCGCTACCAAAGTAAATCAAGAAAACCGTATCAAGCTTATGCTTGCAAGAGCCAAGGAATTGCTTGCGGAGAAATAAAGCAAACCGCTCTTTCCAATGAGAAGGGCGGTCAATTTTTTTCGGGCATAAACTGCCAATATCGCGCGGGCATATATCCACGCATCTGTTTTAATCGTTCCCGCGACGGGATATTTACGCTTGTATAATATTGTTTCCATAGCGTTTGCCAATTTTCCTCGTCGGCGGAAAGTAAAATATCTGCCTTATCCAAGGGCGCAACGAAAACGTTTTGTCCGTCGTATACGGCGGCCTTTTTCCGTTTTACGTCGTGTAAAACAAACGGATAGTTGGGAAACCTTGCTTTAAAATGCGGCAAAAGCAGATCGCAAATATCGTTGTCGGGAGAAAACGGAGCATATAGCGCGCCGCTTGCGCATTCCGTAAAGCGGATAAAGCCGTGGAAACGGTGTATTTCCAAACCGATCCGTTTGAGAATTTCCGTTGCTCGAAACACGGCTTCCTCCGAAAACATACGGGAAACGGGGCGTTTTTTTGTCGCAAGTAATTTAAAATAAGCAAAAGCCGCTTGTTCGGCGTCCTCTTCGCCGGAACGAAGTAGTGCGGATAGGTCCTTTTTTGCGTTTCTGTCAAAGGCGCAAAGCCGTTGTTCTGCCCGCGCCGCAAGCTTCTCGTCCGTTGTTACGGTAATCGGTTCTTGTCCCAAAGGAAGCTGTGAAACGCGCGAGGAAAGTAGGGCGTTCGTATCCAAAAACGCCTGCACGAAAGCGGTCAAAAACCCGTTTACAGTTCCGTCGAAAAAATACATCATACGCTTAAAATTGCCCCGTCAGCGCGGTGAGGGCGTTCGCCTTGGAAGAACGGAGCAAAAATCGTTCGCTCACAGGCGGGAAAGTATCCCCGAAAAAGGCGGGGAAAAGGGAAAGCTGTTCGGCGCTGTCACTTTGCTCGGCGGCGGCAAGCAAGCCCCGCACGGCAAATTCGTTTTTTGCGCCCGCATATTTCCCGTTGCAAGTGATAAAATGCTTCGCCCGTTTGAGGGCGATTTTCATTTTGATAAGATCTTCAAACGTAAGCGTGGTATATCGCCGTGCTTCGAGGATTTTATGCGCGTTTTTTCCGCCTATCCCGGGTACACGCAACAGCATTTCGAGAGGCGCGCGGTTGATTTCCACGGGAAACAGATGCATATTCCGAAGTGCCCAAGCGCACTTGGGGTCGAATTCCAAGGAAAGATTTTCGTTTTCTTCCACAATCTCGTCTACGGAAAACCCGTAAAAGCGAAGCAACCAATCCGCTTGGTATAAGCGGTGTTCCCGCAGTTGCCCCACTTCCTTTTGCGGTAATAAGCTGTCTTGCACGACGGGTACGTACGAGGAATAATACACCCGTTTCAAATCCATTTTACGATACAAGGCTTGGGAGAGTTTTAACACTTGCCCGTCCGGTTCGGGCGAAGCCCCGATAATCATTTGTGTTGTTTGTCCCGCGGGCAAAAAATGACCTTTTATAAAGCCTTTTTTCTTCTCTTCCCGAAACTGCGCCCGTTCGGCAGTCAACGTTTTCATGGGTAATAAAAGGCTTTGTTTGTTTTTTTGCGGCGCAAGCAACTTCAAACTCTTTTCGGAGGGGAATTCCACGTTATAGCTCATTCTGTCTGCATACAGCGCCGCTTCTTTATTCAAGGCTTCGTCCGCTTTGGGAATACCCTTTAAATGAATATATCCGTGAAAGTTGTATTCCGTGCGTAGCTTTTTCACGGTCAGAAGTAACTGCTCCATGGTATAATCGGGATTTTTTGTCACCGCCGAGGAAAGAAACAAGCCCTCTATGTAATTGCGCTTGTAAAAATCGATTGTCAGCTCGCAGATCTCGTCGGGTGTAGCCGTGGCGCGCTCCACGTCCGTTGAGGCACGGTTGGGGCAATATCGGCAATCGTAAATACAATCGTTGCTCAGCAGTATTTTCAGTAGGGAAATACACCGCCCGTCAGGCGTAAAGGAATGGCAACAGCCCGCAACGTATCCGTTGCCCAAGCCGGCTTTGTTTTTCCGTTCGCTACCCGACGAGGAGCAAGAAACGTCGTATTTCGCGCTTTCTGTTAAAATTCTCAACTTTTCTTGGCTTATCATAGTAGTACCATTATACACCCTCAAAAAAGAAAAGTCAAACATTTGTTCGTATTTTTACGTAAAAAATAAACGGGAAATTTTTCCCGTTAAAGTTGTGTTTTTTGTCGTTTTTTCCAACTGTAAAATCCGTAGAGGTCGTTTGCGAGGAAAGCCAAAAAGCAAACTACCATCGGGAGATAGGCAAGGGAAACGAAAGAGGATGCCGTCCATAGTGCAATTAATACAATATCGTTTGCCGCATACGCCACGGCGTAGTAGGGGCTTCGCAGGATTAATAGCATAGAGGCGAAAAAACTTGTCGTCACGGAAACCGTACTCACGATAAGGTTGTTGGTGTGTAAGGCGGCGAGGATAAAGTAGAATATTATAGTTACAAGCAGAGCTGCAATGCTTACGGCAGTCCATTTTTTGCCCGTCATAGTGGCGATTTTCACTTCCGACTTTTTTCCTTCGACAGGATTTTTCAGCCACGTCACACACGCAACGACGGCGCTGGGCAAGCTCATACCCACGTACGTAATCATTTCCCCGAAATACCGTTGTTCATAGGAAACGATTGCGTATAAAATACTAAAAACAATAATCAAATATTGCCCTAATACGTTTCCTTTGGCGATAAAAATCAATGCCGTCACGCCCAAAAGCGAGGCAATCAGGGTTAATATATGAAACGCGCCTCCAAATGTGAATGAAATGGCGATTGCCGCAACGGACGTAAGCCACAGCCCCCACTCAAACGGGGACAAATAATTTAGTAATTTTTTCATACGAACTCCTAAAAAAATAAGCCTTCCTATCACGCGTCTTCTAAGACCTAACGACACGCAATACGAACGCTACCCGGTGGCAGAAAAATCATTGTTTTATTCAGTATACTCCAACTATGTTAAAAAGTCAATCACTTTTCTGTTAAAAATAAAAATGTCACAAAAAAACGTGACAAAACAATATGTAAATGCTTGATTGTTCTATATTTTTATGGTATAATTGTCATACGAATATGTGACAGGAGTATTTTGCATGGCTAAAAAACGTAAATGGTGGTTTCGTCTGCTTTTGAAGCTTATGAAAGGCAGATACAAAAAACCACAGTTTATTTACCTTGGCGAAGAAATAGGAACAGGCGGCGTGATATTAAGCAATCACGAGGGAACGGATGCACCGCTTTCCTTAGAGATGTACAGCGGAAAAAACCTGACTATGTGGGGCGCGCACGAGATGAATTCGGGGCTGATCCCAATGTATAAATACCAAACGCGGGTATACTATCACGAAAAAAAGCATTGGAATTTGCACCTTGCGCGTCTGTTTTGTTTGATTGCCAGCCCGCTCACCAATCTTTTTTATAAGGGGCTTGATCTCATTTCTACTTATCGTGACGGTAGATTTTTAAAGACGTTGCGCGAAAGTGTGCAAGCGATTGAAAAGGGAGAAAATATCGTCATTTTCCCCGAAGATTCCACAAACGGCTATTTGGAACAGCTTGAAGGGTTTCACGCAGGATTTGTTGCGCTTGCCGAAGCTTGTAAACGTAAGGGGATTGACGTGCCCGTGTACGTGGCGTATTTCAAAAAGAAAGAACGCAAGTATATCATTGATAAGCCCATTCGCTATTCCGAGCTTTGCGCAAACGGCGAATCGAAAGAAGCAATTGCGAGGCGGCTCGTCGAACGCTGTAACGAGCTTGGCCGTATGGAATTTCCCCAAAATGAAGAAAAAAAGGCGGTGAACGTCTGATAAGCGTCAAAAAGCGAACGTTGCTTCGCTTTTTTTCGTTGACAGGTTAAAAAGAAAATGTTATAATTAAATATATTAACACAACGGAGAAAATTTATGAAACTCAAAAAACTCACGGCAGATCAATGGATTCGTTTCGGGGTTCTTGCGGTTTGCTTGCTGTTTTGCCTCGGGTCGCTCGTTTGGTGCTGTATCGGGTTGGCAAAAGGTCGGGAACTGAGTACCGTCCTCACCTGTATTGCGTCGATTGCGTTGCTGTTCATTCCCGAACTTTCCCAAAAGTTGTTCCGCTTTAAGATGTCTACGCTCGTATATCTGCTCATTTTGATTTATGCGGTAACGCCTACGCTCGGTCATTCCTACGAATGGTATACCAAAGTCAAGGGCTGGGATAAGTTTATGCATACGACGGGCGGGATTGTATTCGCTATGTTCGGCGCGTACCTGCCCAAGCTCTTTTGCAAAAAAGAGGAGTGTAATCTTTGGGTTTGTATACTGTTCGGGTTCTGTTTTTCCATTATGATTTCCGTGCTTTGGGAGTTTTATGAATATTTCTGCGATACGTTCCTTGGTAAGGATATGCAAAAGGACACGATTCTGTCTATTATTCATTCGTATAAGATCAGCGATAACCCGATCAGTATTATCGGTTCGCAAAACGGCATTACAGGCGTGATTGTCGAAACGGTAAACGGGCAGGTGACTTTGCCTGTAAACGGCTATTTGGATATCGGTCTTGTCGATACCATGCACGATATGCTGGTGGAAACGTTGGGTGCGCTCGTATATTGTGTAGCGTATATTATTGATAAAGGCAAATACACCGCTTTCCATTATATTCCGAAAACAACGGAACAAAAAACCGAATAAAAGGCTCAGCCGTAACAAAAACCCCGTTCCAAGGAACGGGGAATTTTTTTTGCAAAATATAACCGACGGAAAAGCTCCGTCGGTTGTTGTTTACGCTTCTTTGTTTTGCGAATCGTTCTTTTCCACTTCGCGTTTCTTCTTCGCTTCGTCGCATTTGTTTATAACTAGCGAAGTAATCTTTACGGCAAGAATAATTAGCCCGATTACTACGAAGATAGCAAGAAGTCCTTGCCAAAGGAAGTTGAGCGTATGACGGAGTACCGTCGCGTCAAATTTCAAATTTTCAAAAGCCAATAAAAAGTTTAACATATCCGTACCTCCTTATGCGTAAATGCCGAGCAAGCCAAGAATAAGTCCGCCAACAATTGCCGAAGCGATTTGTCCCGAAACGTTTGCGCCGACTGCGTGCATCAGTAAGTGGTTGGAGGGATCTTCTTTAATACCCATCTTTTCCACAACACGCGCCGCCATAGGGAACGCGGAAATACCCGCCGCGCCCAACATGGGGTTAATTTTTTCTTTGCTGAACAGGTTCATCAATTTTGCGCACATAACGCCGCCTACCGTGTCGAATACGAATGCGAACAAACCAAGCGCCATAATAATCAACGTTTCAAACGACAGGAAAGCATCTGCTTGCATTTGGAAAGAAATGGTGATCCCAAGAAGCAACGTGATGATGTTGGAGAAGGTCGTTTGCGCCGTTTCTGAAAGGGAGGAAAGCACCCCGCATTCTCTAAGCAAATTACCGAACATTAACATACCGACAAGGGAAAGCGAGTCGGGTGCAATGATTCCCGATACGATCGTAACGATAATCGGGAACAGGATACGCATCAAGCGGGGAATTTGCTTCGCGTTATATTTCATCTTGATAAGCCGTTCTTTCTTTGTGGTGCAAAGCTTCACAACGGCGGGTTGTACGATAGGCACTAACGCCATATACGAATACGCAACGACCATAATAGGTCCAACGTAATTGGAAGCGAGCTTCATTGCGACAAGGATTGCCGTAGGTCCGTCCGCCGCGCCGATAATACCGATCGAAGCCGCGTCTTTGAGCGGGAAACCGATCAATGCTGCCAAAATAATGGTAATGAAAATACCAAGTTGCGCCGCACCGCCGAGAATGAAGAGTTTGGGATTGGAAAGTAAAGGTCCGAAATCAATCATACAGCCGATACCGATAAACAGTAACAGCGGCATAGCTTCGCTTGCTTCGATACCCACTTTAAAGAGGGACGTAATAATACCCAAATGCTCGTCGGGGTTGACGGAAGGGTCGCCGATTACGGGCGAAAGGGGCAGGTTTACCAAAATTGCGCCAAAGCCCATAGGTAATAAAAGGGCAGGTTCCATATCTTTTTTAATGGCAAGATAGATAAGAACGCCGCCAATGATCCACATAGCGATCATTTTAGGGTTTGCGCCGATAGCTTTAAACCCTTCTAACAGAAAGTCCATAACAGTCTCCGTAAAAAATATTCAATGAAATTATTATAAAATAAAAGCAAAAACTTGTCAAGAAAAAGTAACGGCAAAACGGAAATAAATCTTTCTGTTTTATAAATAAGCCGCGCCCCCGAAGCTCAATCTCTTCTCTACCCCACGAAAAAACACACCCCAAAGGGTGTGTTTTCGTTGGCGCAGAGAAGAGGATTCGAACCTCCGGTAAGCTTCAGACCTACACACGATTTCCAATCGTGCTCCTTAAACCACTCAGACATCTCTGCATAACAGCTTAATTATATTACTGTATTTTTCAAAAAAAAGCAAGCGTTTTTTACGTGATTTTATAAAAATTGTAAAAATTTTATTTTCCGCCTGTAAGCGTTGGCGGGGAATATCCCCGCTGATTAAATTTTATAACAATCGCAAGCTACGCCGTTTTTCATAAATCCTGTATCCAAGCATTTTTTGCAGGTCACTTGCGGTACAAGTTCGCTTTCCGCTATGCCGAGGCGCGATAGAATAGCTGCCCGTTCTTCAAGCAATGCGGCTTTCTTTTGTTGCAGGGCGGGGAGCTTGTCGGGGGTAAAGATTTCTGCTTTGGCAAGAGAAAGCTCCATTTTGGAAAGCTCGGTTGCCAGCGTTTTGAAACGATTGTCGGTATTGGCTTTTGCCAATACTTTGTCCGCTTTCGCCTGCGCCCGTTCCCGAAGTAAGGAATAATAGCGTTCTCTGTCAGCTTTGGCGTTGATTGCTTCGATTTGCGGGTTGACGAATTTGCCGCTTGGGATAAAGTTTTGCCCGTCGGGAATATTTTTCGTGTCAAATACGCCCGATTGTTTCCAATCGGATAAAATTTTATTCATATAGGGGATAGGGCTTGCGCTCGTTGCGCTCCGTTTCGCCGCTTCGAGAATCATCTCGTCGTTGAATTTCCAATCCCGCCAAGTACGGATAAGGGAAAGATTGGTGGCGTTTTTGCGTATAGAACCGCAAATTTCCTGAATTTTTGCAAACAGCTTCAATTCTTCGTTCTTCTCTTTCAAATGCGCTTTTACGCAGTCTTTGGTTACGCACCCGTCGGCAAACAGTTTTTCAATGATTGCGTTCATATCGTCGAAACTGTTTCTTTCCGTTTTTAAACAGAACAGAGCGATATCGAGTAGCGAAGTATCGTCAAAGCCGTAGGTGCACCATTTTTCCGTGTACTCTTCGATATAGGGGGCGGGATTGCTTACTTTTACTCCCAATTTCCGTCCAATGCGGAAGGTAAGGCTTGCCCAATATTCGCGGTTGGCGAGATATTCCGCAATCTCTGTGGGGTCGGTTTTTCCCTTTTCATACAGCTCTTCCAAAACCACGTCGAGGGAGGCGATTGAGCCGCGCTTTAAGTGCTTTGCTGCCGCAAGTACGGCAGCCTTTTCAAAACCAAGAGTAGTCGTCCATTTTCTGTACAGAGAATAATCCGCTTCCGTAGGCGTTTTTTGCGCGGCGACGTTCAATGCCGCAAACACGGCGGCAAGCTCGCCCTCGTTCACGTTATAAGAGGACAGCTCTCGTTCTACAAGCTCGTACGTTGTGAAGCCTTCCCGCACGAATTTTTTTGCCTTATTGAAAATATAGGCGTGTGAAATTGCTTCGCCCTGCTTATTGATGCAATATTCTGCAATCAGTAAAAACGCCTGCGGTTGCATTGCGTTGTCTTCAAGGAAACGCATATATTTGAGGTAATCTCCCGCCGTGAGAAATTTTCCCGCTTTTTGAAGTTTTCTTTGTAATTCCTTGTTGAAGTCCGCGTATTGCTCGTAACGCACCTTTTTCGGACGGCCGACGGCAGACTTTACGGGCAAATACTGTACGGCGAAAGGGGATTTTGAAAGAACTTGTACAAGGTCGTATTCCTCCCAAAAATAGAAAGCGTCCTCTATTTTGCTTTCGGGTACGCCCAAAACCTCCGCCATAGACGAAAGGGAGTAATCGGCGTGCGCATTTTCGCATAAATATAATCCGTACAGGTACACTTTAACGGCAAACCCGTCCGCTTCGGGCAGATATTTTGTAATAAATTTATTGTCCAGCGTGATATACGAATTTCCTTCGCAGTCTTTTGAAAATGAGCAAAAAGCCATTGTTGCCTCCGTGATTTCTTTGTGTAAATTTAGGAAAATTTTTCGTTTACCTTTCCCGTTTCCTTGATTTATTTGCGGAAATAGTGTATAATAAAATGGTGTAAGAATCCGCTTGCGCTGTTTTTTGCGTACAAGATAGGATTATTATACCCCTTTTTCCAACGAAAAGCAAGCCGTTTTGACGTGGGAAATAAAAATAAGCGAAATTAAACGTGTGAGTCTGTAATGATCGTAAGCGCAATTTCTCTTTGGAAAAAATTTAATTTACGTACGCCTTTGAGCGCAAGCGAATGGGCAATCGAGGAAAAGGGAGGGGCGCGTTTTAGTAACGTGTCCTATTCTGGGCACGCCGTAAAAGACGGCAGCGTCCGTATTTTTGCGCGCTTTTTCCGTCCTGCAAGCGCAGGAAAAAAGCCTGCAATTTTGCTTTTGCCCGATGCCGGTAAAGAATTGGATACGGAACTTGCGCAATATTTCTTGGAAAAGGGCTATGCGGTGCTTATGCCCGATTATTCGGGGAAAATGCCCTTGGATACGGATAGTGATTTTCGGACGGTCTATCCGCCCTCGCTTGACCACGGCAATTACGTCCGCGCCCGCGGACTTTGGGATATGACGGGTCTTGCCGCTGATGAAACGACGTGGTTTGAGTGGTTGTACGTTTCCCTGTTTTCGGTCAAATACCTGCGTTCCCGCGAGGACGTGGGGGAAATCGGGGTAGTCGGCGTGCGCAAGGGTGGGGAACTTGCGTGGCAAACCGCGCTTTCTTCCGACGTTAAATGTAGCGTACCGATCAATGCGGTAGGCTGGTATTCGTTTTCGGGGTTTGCAAAGTTTGGCGATAACGTTGCAAGAAATTTGAGTGACGATACGCATCGCTATATTGCAGGCGTGGAAGCGCAATCGTACGCGCCTTCTGCAAAATGCCCCGTGCTTATGCTTTGCGCGCTCCGTGATACGGATATCGATTGCGATCGCGCTTACGATACGTATTCCCGTATCGGCAACCAAGACGGCAACGCCCTTGTGTATTCGGCAACGAGCGGGGCGTGTATAGATCCAAGCGCTTTGAACGATCTCGACCTGTTCTTGGAGAAAAACCTCAAAGGCAGAGAAATTTATATTCCCGATACGCTCAACATCAACTTAATAGAGGACGGTGAGGAGCTGGAAATCAGGGTAGAATGTGACAAAGAGGGTATTTTGGAAGAAGCGGGTATTTATTACGCGGAAGCGGATACGCAAACGAAATGCGCTTATCGGGATTGGCATCATATCTATTCCGTATCGGGCAAAACCGTCAAGGACGGAAAAATAACGTATAGAAGAAAACCTTTCCGCGGTGCAAATGCGGCGTTTGTGTATGCGTATGCAAAATATATAAACGGATTTAAAGTGACCTCGAAGATCACGGCAAAACGTCTTACGAACTATTCTCCCGCCGCCGTAAAAGACCGAAAACTTTTTTCGGGTAAGGAAATGGATATATTCGGGGTGGCAAAATATAAAGACTATTCCATAGCAGACATCTTTTTGGAGCGGGAAGCAGAACCGAAAAAGACGGAGGGCTACGGGGGAATTAAAGGCGCGTTTTCGGTGGGCGGTATCAAAACGTATAAAATAAGCTCACCCAAATATATTCCCGACGAAAACGCTCTGTTGGAATTTGACGTGTACTTTCCAAACGACGGCGAACTTCAAGTGACGGTTGAAGTCGGTGAGGTCGGTATGACAACGGAGCGGTATACCTGTATCGTAGAGGTCAAGGGCGGCGGCAAATGGAAACGTATCATTTTAAAATCTGCCGATTTTAAAGGCGAAACCTGCAATATGCCCTTAAAGAACTTCAACGAGGGCAGGGCGCTCGTATTCGATTGCGAGGACGAATCGCAGGAATATTCCGTCACGAATATTTTATGGTTGTAAACGGAGGGGGTATGTACGCGTTGGGTGACGTTCTGCGTTTAAAAAAGCCGCATCCCTGCGGCGGAACGGAATGGCGGGTGGTTCGCCTCGGCGCAGACGTAAAGCTGCAATGCAGTACCTGCGGGAAATTTATTAACTGTGCGCGGGACGATTTAAAAAAACGTGTGCAAGCCGTCGTTGCGTCGAAAGGAGAATACTAAGTGTTGGAAAAGGATTTGCAAAACAGCGATTTATACGAAGCGCGCTTCCAATGTAAAGAACGGAAGTCCAACGCCCGTTTTTTCTGCGCCTTGCTTGCGATATTCATTGTTTTTGTGTCCTTTCGCGGTTGGTGGACAAGCTCGTACGGCGGCGTGATTGTAGACGGACTCTCTATGCGCACGACCCTTTCGGACGGACAACGTCTTTTAATGCGTTACGCAGACAAACGCCATAAAGCGGAGCGAGGCGATATAATCGTCATATACGTAGGCGGGTATGCGGAATGTCAAAGCGTAAAAGGCGACTATCTTATCAAACGCCTGATTGCCAAAGAGGGCGATAAGGTAAAATGCACAGACGGGCAAATAGAGATAAAATACGCAGGCACAAGCGAATATACGCTCTTGTTCGAGCCGTACGCTTATTATGGCGATTATAAGAAAGAATACGATTTTGACGAATACACGGTAGGCGCGGGCGAGATATTTTTCCTCGGCGACAACCGAAGCGGCAAGGGCACGAGCGTAGACAGTCGCTATTATCAGTACCCCAGCGGATCGCATTTAACGGACAGATTGTATAAGGAATCGGACGTTTACGGTGTCGTACCCGATTGGGCGGTAGAAAACAGCGAGATTTTGTCGAAAATCTTTTTTTAGTCTTTTAAATCAAATAAAAATATAACGTTATAGATAGCAAGGAGAAATTAATTATGGCAATTCGTATCACGTCCGACAGTACTTGTGATTTGGGACATCTCGTAGAGGAATGTAATATCGGGATTTTACCTTTGCAAGTCCATCTGGACGCAAATTCGTATTACGACGGTGTAGACATCACCCCGCAAGACATTTTCGATTTCGTCGCAAAGACGAACGTACTACCCAAAACGAGCGCGCCGAGTATCGGCGAGTACGAAGAATTTTTCGAGAAACAGTTACAGAAATACGACGAAATTATCCATTTCAACATTTCCGCCAAAAGTTCCGGTTCGCACAATATGGCGAAACAAGCGGCGGAAAAATTCGGCGGCAAAGTTCGCGTAATCGACAGCAAAGCGCTCTCTTCGGGGCAAGGTCTTTTGGTAATGAAAGCGGTCGACCTGTTAAAGTCGGGTAAATCTGCTGCCGAAATCGAATCGATTGTCAATGCAACGCGTAATAAAGTCAACACCTCGTTCGTTCCCGACAGTTTGGACTATTTGCATAAAGGCGGCAGGGTGTCGGGTATGATCAAGGTCGTTGCGGGTATGTTCAAAATCCACCCGCTGATTTTGATGGACGACGGTCAGCTTGTCCCCGGTAAAAAGTATAAAGGCAGAATGAACATACTCATCAAACAATACATCCGCGATTTAAAGGAAATGTATCCCAATTACGATAAAACCCGTTGCTTTGTAACCCATTCTACTGCGGATACGGAGCTTGTCGAAGTAGCAAAAGCAACCGTAAAAGAACTGTTCGATTTCGACGAAGTCGTCGAAACGGTTGCCGGCTCTATTATCACGAGCCATTGCGGCAGAAATACGCTCGGCGTACTGTTCATTTACGAATAAGCGATAAGGAAGAAAAACAATGACGTCAGTCTATAATGACGCCGACTATTTGTCGGTTTACAAACAAAAACAGCGTATTTTCTACGTGTTTATGGCAATTACGCTTGTATATCTTGCCTTTTGCGTCGCTTGGGAAATTTATTACGTGTCTCTCCCGTACGCAGACAAAATGCAAACGTTACCCAAAGTGATGGTGTACGTGGCGAGCGCGCTGTATGTAATTTTCGTGTTCCCGTTTATGGCGATTAAGTACGCACGTGTACGGAAATATTGCAAAATGCTCGGCTACGTAAGCGAGGGATTGAAGATGGAGGAAAAGAACTATTTCTACGTCTTTCGCGAAAAGAGTCTGCAAAAGGACAATATCGACGTAACGGGCTGCGTGTTTGAAACGTGGAGCAAGAAAAAGAGCGAGTGGTTGGAACGGGAAGCGTATTTCGACGCCGAAAAACCGTTGCCCGCCTTTGAAAGCGGCGATTACGTACGGTACGTAACGCAAAGCAATTTCATCATTCAATACGAAATCATTCAAAAGAAAGCGTACGAATTTACGCAAGAAGAATACGACGAGGAAACGGAAGGAGAAACAAACGAATGAGAGCAGTAGTCACCGTAACAGGTAAAGACAAAAAGGGTATCATTGCAAAAATCAGCGCATTTTTAAGCGAAAAAGGCGCGAATATACAGGACATTTCCCAAACGATCTTGGGCGAATACTTCGCTATGATTATGATCGTCGATATCTCTGCCGCAACGGAGGAGCTTTCCACGCTCGCAGGCGAATGTGCGAAGCTTGGCAAAGAGATAGGTATGTCCGTGTATATGCAACACGAAGACATTTTCAACGCCATGCATACGGTATAAGCGAGGGGCAATATGTTCAGCAATAAAGAAGTACTTGAAACGATTGCAATGGTGGAAAAGGAACACCTCGATATCCGTACGATCACGCTTGGTCTTTCTTTGCTTACCTGTATCCGCGATACGGCGGAGGAAACGGCAAACAAGGTATACGACTTGGTTTGCAAAAAAGGCGAAAATATCGTAAAAACGGCGCAAACGCTTTCGGGCGAATACGGAATTCCCATTGTAAATAAACGTATTTCCGTCACGCCCGTCAGTATCATTACGGCGGCATTCCCCGAAAAAGCGCCCCTTGTGGGCAAAGCGCTCGATAATGCCGCAAAAACGCTGGGGATAGACTTTTTGGGCGGTTATTCTGCGCTCGTGCATAAAGCTACGGCGGATTACGAACGGATATTTATCCGTACAATCCCCGAAGTGCTTGCCTCCACCGAACGGCTTTGCTCGTCCGTAAACGTCGGTTCAACGAAGTCGGGTATCAATATGGAAGCGGTAAAAATGCTCGGCGAGGTATTCAAAGAAGCGGCATTTTTGACAAAGGATAAAGACGGTATCGGCGCGGCGAAGCTTGTGGCGTTTTGTAACGCCGTTGAGGATAATCCCTTTATGGCGGGCGCATTCCACGGCGTAGGCGAAGCGGATACGGTCGTCAACGTCGGCGTATCCGGTCCGGGCGTTGTAAAACACGCTTTGGAACAACTGCCCGAGGCGGATTTGACCGAGGTTGCGGAACAGATTAAACGCACGGCGTTCAAAATCACCCGCGCAGGTCAGCTCGTGGCGAAAGAGGCGTCTAAACGCTTGAACGCGCAATTCGGTATTGTAGACCTTTCCCTTGCGCCCACGCCCGCTATGGGCGACTCGGTTGCGCAGATTTTGGAGGAGATCGGTATACAAACGGTGGGCGGACACGGCACGACGGCGGCGCTTGCGCTTTTAAACGACGCCGTGAAAAAGGGCGGCGTTATGGCGTCCTCGCGTGTTGGCGGACTTTCGGGCGCGTTCATTCCCGTTTCCGAGGATATCGGTATGATTCGCGCGGCGGAGCAAGGCGCAATCACGCTCGATAAGCTGGAAGCAATGACTTGCGTTTGCAGCGTGGGGTTGGATATGATTGCAATTCCCGGCGACACGCCCGCTACGACGATTGCTGCTATGATAGCAGACGAAGCGGCGATCGGTATGATCAACAACAAAACGACGGCTGTACGTATCATTCCCGCTCCGGGCAAAACGGTCGGTGACGAGGTCAGCTTCGGCGGACTTTTGGGTAGAGCGCCCATTATGCCCGTGCATAATTGCGACAGTTCCCGCCTGATCAACCGCGGCGGCAATATCCCTGCGCCTATTCACAGCTTTAAAAACTAAACTCCGTTGATTTACGGATAATAAAAAGGAAGTAACAGATAAATGGAAAGAAAAGACGTTCCTCAAAATTTACAATGGAAACTCACCGATATTTTCGTATCGGACGAAGCTTGGGAAAAAGAATACAAGGCGGCGGAAAAGGAGTATGGCGAATACGACTTTTCGGCGTTTTCGGGCAAACTTGCGGATAAAACTACGCTGCTTAAATGTTTGCGTTTAAACGATACGGTTTCCCGTCGGTTGGAAAAGCTGTACGTGTACGCAATGATGCGTTCGCACGAGGACGTACGCGTAGCGAAAGCTAATTCGTCGCTTGCCATGATTCGCGCGTTGATTTCCAACGTTTTTGCGGAGCTTTCTTACGTCGAACCGGAGCTTACCGCGCTTGCGGACGAGCAGTTGCAAGCGTTCATTGCTGATCCCGATTTCGCCGATTACGAGTATAGGCTCAGAAAAATCGTCAAATCCAAAGCGCACGTGCTCAGCGCGGCAGAAGAAAAACTGCTCACGCTCAGCGGCAACGTGTTGGGTGATTTCCAAAACGTATTTTCTATGCTCAACAACGCCAACTTAAACTTACCCAAAGCAGAACTGAACGGCGAAGAAACGCAAATCAGCCACGGCATGTACGGCGTTGCGCTCCGTTCGGGTACGCGGGAAGAGAGAAAGGAATGGTTTGAAAAATATTACGGCGCGTATATCCGTTTAATCGACGCTATCTCGCAAACGTATTACAGCAACGTCAAAGCAGACGTTTTCTACAAGACGGCGAGAAAATACGAAAGCTGTATGGAAATGGCTATGCAGGGCGAGGACGTTGATAAGAAAGTTTATGAAAATCTCATCAAAGCCACGCATGCGGCATTGCCCGTTATGCACGATTATATTTCTACGAGAAAGGCCGTGTTGGGGTTGGAAGAGCAACATATGTACGACGTATACGTACCCCTCGTGGACAATGCGGATATCAAGCTCGATTTCGAGGAAGCGTACGCGCTTGTTGTAAAAGGTCTTGCACCCTTGGGTAAAGACTATCAAGCGCTTTTGGAAAAGGGCAAAAACGAGGGTTGGATAGACGTTTGCGAAACGGAAGGCAAGCGTAGCGGCGCTTACTCTACGGGCGTATACGATACGCACCCGTACGTGCTTTTGAATTATCAACCTACGACGAACGACGTATTCACGGTCGCGCACGAAATGGGGCATGCGCTCCATACGTATAAATCCTCGGCAGCGCAGCCGTACGCAAAAGCGGATTATACGATTTTCCTTGCGGAGATCGCCAGCACCGTCAACGAAGTGTTGCTTTTGAAGTATTTGTATAACGATACGACGGATAAAAACCTCAAAAAGTATCTGCTTAATTATTATATGGATATGATTCGCGCTACGCTGTTCCGTCAAACACAGTTTGCTGAGTTTGAGCAGATTGCCCACGCAAAAGCGGAGGCGGGCGAAGCGCTCACGAAAGAGAGCTTGAACGAGATTTACTATCAGCTCAATCAAGACTACTATGGCGCAGGGATCACGCACGATAAAGAGATTGCGTACGAGTGGGCAAGAATCCCGCATTTCTACAACTCGTTCTACGTATACAAATACGCTACGGGTATTATTTCCGCAATTTCTATCGTAAAACGTATTTTAACGGAGGGCGAAACGGCTGTCAAGGACTATTTCGGTTTCTTGTCCGCAGGCGGCAGTAACGATCCCGTTTCCATACTCAAAACTGCGGGCGTGGATTTGACCACGGACGCTCCCTTCGAGGCGGCTATGAAAGAATTTAAGGATACGCTCGAAGAATTTAAAGCTCTTTGCAAGGAATAATCGTTTTCTCCTAAAAATCTACGAAAAGGAAAAAAGAAGATGGCGAATACAGTCAACACAATGCCCTATAACCGCGATGCGGAAATGGCGCTTCTCGGATGTCTTTTGATTGATAACGAGATTGCTTCCGAACTTGTCGAAAAGCTGAGCGAGGAAGATTTTTATCAAGATTCGCATAAGTACGTCATTCGCGCCATGCGTAAGGTTTTTGCGGATAGAAAACCCGTCGATCTCGTCACCGTTTCCGACGAGCTGGATAGCGACGGCTCGCTTGAAAAGGCGGGCGGTATCGTGTATCTCACCGAGCTTACGCAAATTACGCCGTCTGCGGCGAATTACAAGACGTATTTCGATATCGTTTCCCGTGACAGCGTAAACAGAAAGCTCATTCGCGGCGCGCGTAAAATTATCGAAAATTCCATGGCAAGCGGGGATAGCCAAAAGGCTCTTTCGTTTGCGGAAAAAACGGTCTTCGATATCTCCCAACAAACGGAAAATTCCGCGCTTATGGGTATGAGTGAGGGCGGTATTGTCGAAGGTGTTTTGGAAAAATTTGAGAAATTGCAATCAGACCCCGATTCGTTTAAGGGAATTCCCACGGGTTATAAACGGCTTGACAAAATGACGCACGGATTGCAGCCGGGTGCGTTGATTGTCCTTGCTGCCCGTCCCGGTATGGGTAAAACGTCGCTTGCAATGAATTTGGTCGAAAACGCTTCTCTTCGCGCAGGCAAAACGTGCGCCGTATTCTCGCTTGAAATGCCGAGAAACGAAATCGTGCAAAGGCTCATTTGCGCGTATGCCACCGTCAGTATGCAAAAGGCGCTCGACGGTCAACTTTCCGCTAAGGAATGGAAAAAGCTGATGCTTGCAAGCGATCAGCTCAAAAAAAGTAAAATATATATCGACGATTCCTCCCGCGTTACCCCGCAGGAAATTCTGTCTAAATGCCGTCGCTTAAAGGCAACGACGGGCGCTCTCGATTTGGTTATGATCGACTATATCCAGCTTATGGAGGGAGGGGATTCTAAAATTGCAGGCGCAGAGAATCGTCAACAAGAAATTGCTTCAATCACTCGCGATTTGAAAATTATGGCAAAGGAACTTGGCGTTCCCGTCATTGCGCTTTCACAGCTTCGCCGTATTCAATCCAAAGAACCGCAGCTTTCCGACCTTCGTGAATCGGGTGCTATCGAACAAGACGCGGATATCGTTATGTTTATCAACCGTCCCGAAGCCATTGCCACCGCTGAGGAGCGGGAAAGCGGCAAAATCGTCAAGGGCGCGGCAGAATTGATTCTTGCTAAGCACCGTGGCGGTGAACAGGGTCGAGTTTCCTTGAAATTTATCGGGGAGTGTACCAAATTCGTGGATGTGGACGAACAGAACCGTGAGGACGAGCCTCCCCAATATTCCGCGCCTCAGCCGTATGCTGAGGAGGACGACGGCGGCGAATACGAACCGCCCGAAGACGATTATTACCCGCCCGAACCCGTATCGCCCCGTAAGGGCAATCTTTCGGCGGTAGACGACGAAATTCCTTTTGAATAATATGCAAACGCAGATAAAAAACATAACGCCTGAAAGCTTGTCAGAGGCAAAAGAGATTATAGAGGGCGGCGGAGTTGTTGCAATCCCTACGGAAACGGTGTATGGGCTTGGTGGAAACGCCTTCGACGATAACGCCGTAAAAAAGATATTCGAGGTCAAAGGCAGACCCAACGATAATCCGTTGATTGCGCACGTACATAGCGGGTACGATTTGTCCGCTTTGGTGGACTACGACCCTCCCTATGCAAAGAAGCTCCGCGAGGCGTTTTGTCCTGGCCCTTTAACACTCGTCTATCCATCCAAAGGGAAAGTAAGTAAATACGTTTCCTGCGGGTTGAATACGCTTGCTGTTCGTATTCCCTCGCACGAGGGCGCGCAAGCGTTTTTAAAAACGGTCGATATTCCTATTGTTGCGCCCAGCGCCAATTTGTCCCGTCACGTCAGCCCTACGTCTGCCAAACACGTGTTCGACGATTTCAACGGTAAGATTCCGCTTATTTTAGACGGCGGCGAATGTGCCGGCGGGATAGAAAGCACCGTTTGTGACGTCACGGGGGATATTCCCGTCATTTTGCGCCCGGGGCTTATCACTAAGGAGATGATCGAGGCAGTCGTCGGCGTTTGTGGGGAATATACCCCAAACTTTCAAAAAGGCGAAAGGGTCAAAAGTCCGGGGGTACTCTATAAGCACTATGCACCTCGTTGCAAAACGGTGTGGATTGAGGCAAAAAACGCAAAAAACGAAATTTCGGCTTATGTAGCTGAAAGCCTTGAAAATAAAGGGATTGCGGTGCTTTGCGAGGAAAAACGGATTTGCGAAATTGAAAAAATCGGCGTTAAGTGCCTGAACCTCGGGAAAAATAAGGCGGAAATGGCAATGCGCCTGTACAAATTGCTACGGGAAGCGGAAACGCTCTGCGACGTACTTTTGGTCGTCGAACCCGAGGAAAAAGACGGTATTATGGTAGGTGTTTTGAATAGGCTGAAAAAAGCTTGTTCGTCGGAAGATATTCAACATTAAACGGCAAAAAGGGAGGGGCAGGTACGAGATGGCGGCTGTAAAAAAGAAAAAAATCGTATTCGTTTGCACGGGTAACACCTGCCGTTCTCCTATGGCGGAAATGCTCTTGCGGGATACAATCGAACGCTTGAAAATCAAAAACGTTACCGTTTCTTCCGCAGGTATCAAAGCCAAAAGCGGCGATCTTATGAATCCGAAATCGTTGCAAACCCTTACGGCAAAAGGGATTCCCGTAACAGAGTTTGCGGCGAAAAAGCTGGATAAACGTACGCTCAAAGACGCGTTTGCGATTGTTTGTATGACGGACGGTCAGCGGGATTTGTTGATGGAAACGCGTTGGCAAGCGCTCCGAAAAGCGGGGGTGGAGGGTGAATTTGAGAACACCGTGTACTCATTCTCCGAGCTTGCAGGTTATGAAATTCTCGATCCGTACGGCAGGGATTTAGATTGTTACAGCTATGTTTTTGAATTGCTTGCAGGCGGTATGTCTGCCGTGCTGAACAAACTGCTTCCCGAAAATTTACGGGAATACCGCGCGGAAAAGTCCAAAAAAAGGGCTTCTGCACCAAGAAAGAAAAAGTCCGCAACCCCTTGAAAATAAAGGGATTGCGTGCTATAAGAAATTAGGAAAAATGAAAAGGAGTAAACTATTATGAAAATTGCTGTTGCTTGCGATCACGGCGGGTTAAATTTGAAAAAAGCCGTCATTGCATACGTGGAAAAACTCGGTCATACGGTAAAGGATTTCGGTACGAATACGACGGATTCTTGCGACTATCCCGACTATGCCGCTCCCGCGGCGGAGGCTGTTGCAAGCGGTGAATGCGACCGTGGTATCCTCGTTTGCTCGTCGGGTATCGGCGTTTCGATTGTTGCAAATAAAATTCCCGGGATTCGTTGTGCGCATTGTCACGATACGTATTGCGCAAAATACACCCGTTTGCACAACGATGCAAATATGATTGCTTTCGGCGAAAAAGTTGTTGGCGAAGGTTTAATGCAAGAAATTGTTTCCCTCTTTTTAACTACGGAGTTCGAGGGTGGCGAACGGCACGAACGCCGCGTCGCAAAAATTGCAAAATTGGAAGAAAAATACGGCAAATAAGCCGTTTAAGGGAGGATTATTATGGAATTCACTTTTTGGAACAACCCTAAGTTTCATCACGTAAAGCACCCGCTTGTGGAGCATAAGCTTGCGATTTTGCGCGATATTAAAACGCAAACGAAGCAGTTTGCCGAGCTTGCGGAAGAGATTGCTATGCTGGAAACGTACGAGGCTACCAAGGACTTGCCTTTGGAGGAGGTTTCCGTCGAAACGCCGCTCGAAAAAGCAAAATGCTATATGGTTTCGGGTAAAGCGGTGGGGATTGTGCCTATTCTCCGCGCTGGGTTGGGTATGGTTTCGGGCGTGCAAAAGCTTATTCCCAACGCAAAGGTGGGGCATATCGGCTTGTATCGTGATCACGATACGCACGAACCTGTTGAATATTATTGCAAATTGCCTGCTGATGCAGAATTGCGT
>JAFTPR010000032.1 GCA_017463145.1 Clostridia bacterium | reverse complement strand
CCCTAAATGACAGTAAAACGCCGTAGAGGGTCGCACCCCCACATAATAGCAAACGGTCAACCCGTTTCCCATACAGACGCGGAATTACTTACAGAACCCCGAAAGGACAGTAAAACGCCGTAGCGGGTCGCACCCCCACATAATAGCAAACGGTCAACCCGTTTCTCATACAGACGCGGAATTACTTACAGAACCCCGAAAGGACAGTAAAACGCCGTAGCGGGTCGCACCCGCTAGTCTAGCTCTTTGCCATACTGTATCAGCGCCGCCTTATCCCGAACAAGCGTACCGCCGCCGAGGACGGTGGCATACTGCGGTTCTTCGCAAAGATGATAGCGCATTTCAAGCCTTGCGCCGATATATTGTGGCAAACCGGGAATTTTCATTACCCCGCCCGACAGGAACACGCCGTTGCGGTTGACCGTTGCGGCAACCTCCGCGGGGAGCTTGCGCAATACCGCGCTTGCATATTCCAATATCTTATCCACGTACATACGGATACAGTCCGTAATTTCACAAGCTTGCACGCTGGTAGAAGCAGGACGGAGCGTATCCACCGAGCTACCCTCCGCAACGAATGCGCCCCGCGCGTTTTGTTGGAGCGACCCGATTTCCGTTTTCAGCCGTTCCGCCGTCAACGCGCCGATATGCAATCCGTTCACGCGCTCTACGCGCGCGCGTATCGTGTGATCCATATTATTCCCGCCGATATTCATAGACAGCCCTGCGATAAGCCCGTCCGCAGATACCACCGCCACGTTGGTCACGCCGCCGCCGATATCGATACAGAACACGGGGTCTGCCTCGCGCAAGCTCACGCCCGCGCCCGCCGCCTCCAAATACGGCTGTTCAACGAACACCGCCTTATACAAGCCACACTCCTCCGCCAGGGAAGCATACCCCGCAAGTACGCTTTGCGAAGCGCCGCACGGTACGCCAATCAGCGTTTGCGCGCGACGAAGCGCAGACGGCTTCACGCCAATCCGCGAAAAAAATTCTTTGAGCATTGCCACCGCCAAACGCAAATCAACAATTTCCCCCTCGTAGACGGGGTAGATGATATTCGTCAACTCTGCCGTTTTTCCGATCAAGTTTTTTGCTTCTTTCCCAATCGCCTTAATCTCCTCGCCCGACACCGCCACACAGGACGGCTCGGCAAGCACGATACCGCTACTTGTATCCGCGCGGTATATCTTCGTCATAGACGAACCTAAATCGATTGCCAGCTTCCACATACGTCACCCCTCCTTTTTATCGTTCGTCGCATACCTGCCCCTTACTTTTGCAGGTTTTCTATCATTTGTTTGCAAAGCTCCACAGGCAAGCCGACCACGTTGGAAAAACTACCTTCGATACGTTCCACCAAACCGCCGTCCTGTATGCCGTACGCGCCCGCCTTATCCATAGGCGAACCTGTTTTTATATACGCCTGTATCTGCGCCGCAGAAAGCAGGAAAAAGCGTACCTTGGTGTAGTCCGCATCCACAAAAGCTCTGCCGTCGGGCAATACGATACAAACGCCCGTATACACCTCGTGCCACTTGCCCGAAAGCAGGGCGAGCATTCGCGCCGCATCCGCTTCGTCTTTGGGTTTGCCGAGAATCTCGTTTCCGTACGCCACGACGGTATCCGCGCCGAGCACGGCTTTACCGTTGGCAAGCGGCAGCGAAGCCACCTCTTCGGCTTTTTGGCGGGCAAGCGCCTTGACCGTTTCTTCGGGCGTGACCGCTTCCCCTGCGTTCTCTTCGCCTTTGGCAGGAACAATCTCGAATTTTTCGAGCAATTCGCCGAGAAGCTGTTTTCTTCTCGGCGACGCGCTGGCAAGTATCCAATCCATAATTCCGTCCTTTACCAAACAACCGCCCGCCTTACGCGAGCGGTTGACCGTATTACAAAATTTCCAAATTCTTCCTGAACGCCCGCTTAAATTCGGGGTTGGAAGCCGCCGCATCCCTAATTTCTAAGAGCGCGTCACCCGCCACTTCCGTCTTCATAATAACGGAATCGCCCAAAACGTCGCAATTCAAGCCTGTTACCATACCGCAACGCGTTCTGTCCAAGCTTTCTGCGATACGGAGCAGTACGCCCAATTTCTTCACGGCGTCGAGGTCCTCTTCGGTGACGATATCTTTATATTTCTGCCATTCCACAAGCGAAACTTCCTCTTTGTTATGGCAACACGCCACAAACGCCGCCAATACAATTTCCCTATGCGTTGCGCCGTAGATTGCCGAATTGAGAATCATATACCAGCTATGCTTGGCGTGATGATAGAAGCGCACACGTTCGCCGATATCGTGCAAACTCGCCGCGATTTTGAGTACTTTCAAATACTGACGGGAGAATTTGTGCAACACGCGGAGCTGTTTGAAAAGCTGCACGGAAAGCTGAATGACGTGTTCTACGTGCTTGGTATCGCAACCGGCGTATTTGACAAGCGTTTCGAGGCTGTACGTGAGTACGTCGGAGATAGGCTTTTCCTGCGTTATCGGCAACGCCTGATTGATCATAAGCCCTTCGCGCAAGCCGTTGCCGCCAATCGTGAACATCTTGATATTCATATACGAAATAAACGCTTTTACAATCGCCATAGCCGCAGGCATAATATCCGCGCGGTGCGGCGAAAGTCCTTTAATCTTCTTACGCTTGTCCACGTCGAGGGAACGGAGCATATCGTACACGCCCGTAAAGTCCTCTTCCGTGAGCTTATAGTTATGCGGCAAATCGAGGGGGTATTTTCTTACGAGTTTATTGATTTTGAACAGGTTTCTGAACGACCCGCCCACGCCAATCATTTGCGCTTCGGGATCTACCTCGCTCAGCCAAGGAATCTTTTTGAGCTGTTCGGTGAAGAACTCCTCGATATGCGCCGCCGATTCCTGCGGAGTTGCGTCGCTGAGGAACAAGTCCGTAAGCGTTACCGCGCCGAACGGCAAGGACGCGTAGTTGAGCAAATTTCTTCTGTTGTAATAGACAATTTTCGTAGAACCGCCGCCAATCTCCAAAATGATGCCTTTGGGAATATCCATAGAATTGATAACGCCGCGGTAGACCAAAACCGCTTCTTCTTCCTCCGAAAGTACCCGCACGGTGATGTTGCAGGAAACCTGAATTTCGTCCAAGAAAGAGCGTTGGTTCTTCGCCCGTCTGACAGCCGCCGTACCTACGGCGATAATACGCTCTACGCCGCTTGCGTCGCAAAGCTTTTTGAACATTTTCAACGTCTTTATCGTTTCAGCGATACGTTGCGGCTTCAAGAACCCGTCGCGGTCCATATCCTGTCCCAAGCGAACGCTTTCTTTCAACTCGTCTACCACCATATAGTGTCCGTCCGTAAACATATCGACAATGACGAGCCTTGCCGTGTTCGAGCCTAAATCAATAATACCGATTTTTTCCACTTTCTCTATCCTTTTGCGGAGTTTTCCGCCGTTAAAATTTTTTTCTATTAAACAGGGATTATACGAATCCCTATAATTTACTATTCGATAGTTTACCACATAAATCGCATTTTGTAAATACCCTTTTTGAAAATTTTTGTCAATTTTTCAAAATTTTTTCATTTTCGCCAAATTCATTGCCGATTTTTGTGCAATTTGTCTACAAAAAAAGGAGATACCGAGCAATACAGGTATCCCCTCACGCAACACGAAAACGCCGTCAAGGCGTTTGCGTTTGTTTTTTTAACCCGATAAACGCAAGAACGATCAAAAACAGTCCGAACGCTTTACCGAGCGTTTTAGCAGGCAAATACGAAGCGAGCAACGCGCCTGCAAACGAAATGCAAACGGCGGGCACGATCACGCCCAAAATCCCCGCTGTTTTCACTCTGCCCGCCGCGGCGTGTTCCTTTAAGGCGAACAGGCTCATTGGCAGAAATGCAAAGAGATTGGCGCATTGCGCCACCTTTTGTCCCACGCCGCCTGCAAGGGTTAAAAGCGGGATTGTCACCGTGCCGCCGCCCATACCCATACCTGCGGGAATACCGCCCAAAAAACCCAAAAAAAGATACCAATAAAAAGACATTTTCACCTCACCGAAAAAGCAGAAACAACCCCGCCGCAAGCTGCAAAAAAGCGAACGTGATATTGACGTATTTCGTTTGCAGCGTTCCAAGCAATCTTGCCCCGAGCAAGCCCCCGAGCGTGACCCCAATCGCCGTAGGGATGAGCACGTTAAAATCGGAATACCCCCGCCAAGCGTACACGGAAAAAGACAGCAAAGATATGGGCAAAATGACCAAAATTGCCGTGGCGTGCGCAGTTTTTTCGTCCAAACCCGTTTTTTGGAGCAACGGAACGGCAATCATACCGCCTCCGCCGCCGAACAGGCTGTTAGCCGCGCCGATTAGTCCGCCGTAACTTATACGTTTTGCCATACTTTCCATATCTTTCCTCCACCGCTTCTCTTTTTACGGTTATTTTGCGTAATTTTTTTGATTTTATCAAACTTTTTCGCTTTATCCCCGCCATAAACGCTTGCCATTCAAACGTTTTTGTATTAAAATAGTATAGCGTGGTATTTTATCGCGCGGATTTATAAGGAATAAAACCAAAAGGTGGTTGTAAATGAGAAACACTAATGCAAGCAAGAGATTTCTTGCGCTCCTCTTATCGGTAATGACAATGTCCTCCGTCGGCGCGTTCGCGGCGTGTAAGGACGATTCTTCCGATAACTCGGCCTCTTCCTCTTCTTCGTCCTCCTCCGTTTCGACGGTGAAAGACGACGGCGAGATCAAAAACGCAAGCTTTGAAAACGACACGTTTAGCGATACGACCGTTATCGGCACGTCCGTTACGGGTTGGTCGCGCTCGGTAAACTCCGCTTCTTCGGGCAGCGCGCTTTCTTCCAAATCGGCAAGCGGCGTAATCGATATCTCCGACTCCGCTTGGGAAGAACTGACCAAGAGCAAAGTGGAAAACGTCGATAAGCTCACGGAAGAACAGGCGAAAGCGAAATGGTCTGCTATGTCCATCAAGGACAAGCTGGAATATTACGAAGCTTGGGAGGACGCCAACGACGACGACGATAAGGACGTGGACGACCTTTCGTTCTATCAATCGTTCAATATCGACGCAGAGGATTTACCCGCAGCGGATATGGAAAACCCCCGCACGCACGATTACAAGGCGGGCGAAACGAATAAAAACAAGCGCGTGCTTATGCTCCGCAACGAATATTCCAACAGCACGTACGACGCAATCGGTACGGCGCAAAAGTACACCTCTTCCTCTACCGTTACGGTAAAAGCGGGTACGAGCGCGAAGTTCTCCGTTTGGGTGAAAACGGCAGAGTTGCAATCGTCGAGAACGGACGGTACGGCGCAGGAAGCGGTCGGCAAAGGCGCGTATATCTCCATTACCAACACGCTCGGCGGCGCAACGCTCGATCCCCTCGTCGTTGAAAATATCAACACGGAGGATATGACGAACCTCGGCGATACGAACGGTTGGGCGCAATACAGCTTCTATTTGAAGGGCGCGTCCTATGCGGATACCACGTTTACAATCGTGCTCGGCTTGGGTCAAGGCGGCGGCACGGACAGAAGCCAATACGTCAACGGTTACGCATTCTTCGACGATATCGAATTTACCACGCTTTCCAACACCAATTATATGGCGGAAACGGGCAAGTTTGCAGCAAACGAGCTTTTCACCGCTTCCCTCGGCATTGAAACGGACAAGAAAAAAGTAGACGTTTCCAAAAACGACGCGTACAAAGCGTATGCAATCGACTATTTCGGTTCGGCTTCGACGAACGATTTAAACGCAATCTCCTCGACGGTGGAAATTGCTCCCACAACGGAAACGCGTAACGGCACGGTATATACGGCGGTCAACGCAGGCGACCACCCGCTCAACAAGGACGACAACGCAGAAAACGACGTGACGACGTATCAGGGCTTGGGCGTTTCGACGACGAACGACAAGAACGGCGTATTCACGCCCGACGAGCTTGCGGCAATGACGGACAACGCCTACGTACAGGCAGCGTACAACACGCACCTCAAAGACAGCGCGTTTGTGGACAACGACGAGGATCTTTTGTTGCTCCTCTCGGCAAACGGCGCGGCATACACGGCAAAAGCGCCTACCGTTTACACGCTCGATAAAAACCAATATATGGGTATCTCTTTCTTCGTTAAGACCTCCGCTTTGAACGGCAACGTAGGCGCAGGCGTAACGGTTGTGAACGGCACGAACAAGACCTCTATCGCTTCTATCGACACGACGACGGTGGAAACCGTTGAAATCGAGGGCGAAACGGAGGACTTGTACGACGGTTGGTTGCAATGCTTCTTCTTCATCTCCAACGAAACGGATAAGGACGGCTTAACGTTCACCTTGGAATTTACGTTTGGGCAAACGACGGTTGTCGACACGGCAAAAACGGCATACTATCCCGGCTTTGCAATGTTCAAGGATTTCCAAGAATATCAGTTTGCGGACGAAAAAGCGTTTGATTGCGCAGGCAGCGGCACGTATGCAAAAATCGTTTCCCTGACGGACGGCACGAAAGAAACGGACGGCAACGCAGGTTTTGACGAAGCGGCAATCGTTCCCACGAACGCGTTGGAAAACGGCTTTGCCAACCCCAAGAATTATAAAGGCGTAACGAACAAGAGCGCATACGTAAACAATACGAACACGGACACCGCTTTGTATACGCTTGAAACGGCAGGACTTCTGAACAAGAAATATGCCGATAACTACGGCAACATTTTGAAAAAGCTCGGTGGGTCTGCGGCAACGTGGGCGAACGTATTCGGCAACGAAACGCAGCAACCTCTTGTTATTTATAATGAAAGCGCGCCCTCTACCTCGTACGGCTTTATCGGCGCAACGCAGAACATTGCGGCAAGCACCTACAAGACGGTAGCGCTCCGCGTGAAAACGAACTCGACCGTTTCCGTCTATCTCGTAGATGCGGATGACGAAACCAAGACGAGCTTCCTTTCCGTTGACGCAAAAGCAACCTATTGGTATGACGACGACGGCAATCTTTGCGATAAAGACCCTGCCGCAAACGATTTCAACTCCAATCGTGACGTGGCGTTCAAGCTTCAATCGAACGGGCTTTACAAGGTCAACACGCAATGGAGAGAGTACGACGAAAAGACAGTCGATAAAAATGCGTATTATGCGAACCTTTCCGCTTATACGGCAGATGAGGACGGCAACCTCGTAACGGCTGAAAACGGCGTAAAATACGACTATACGGATAATTGGCGCGACTTCGGCAACGACGGCATTGCGTTCTATCAAAAGGACGGCAAGTACTATGCGGACAGCGCAAAGAAAGTGGAAGTGCTTGACTTTGCGAAAGTTGCTTCCCTCGACAAGAGAACGACGGGATTTGCGGCGCAGGAAATGAAATTCACCATAGAACCTACGGACGGCAAATGGGTGACGGTTACGTTCCATATCCACACGGGCGATACGGCAAAGAACTACCGCTTGGAAGTTTGGAACGGCGACAGAGAAGGCAAAACGACGGTTGCGGCAGGTTCGTATGCGTTCTTCGACGTATACAACCCCGGCACGGTAGACGACCAATTCTCCACGCTCATCACGCAAAGACAGGAAGAAATCGAAGCGGACGAAACGCTCGGCGCTGTATACGAAAGCGTATTCTCGTTCTATGATACGGACAGATTCCTCCGCTATGACGCAAGCGCAGACAAGAACAACGTGGGCAACTCGTATGAAAGTTATCTCTCCTCTACGTACACGCAGGGCGTTGCGTTCCTCCGTTACGTGAACAAGGGCGAATTTGAAATCTACGCAGATTACACGCATGCAGAAACGGCAGTCACGGCAGACGTCGAGGAAGAAGAAACCGAGGACGAAAAGGACGATACCACAACAACGGATACGACAAACGTTTGGCTGTTGGCAAGCTCTATCGTTATTGCGGCAGTACTCGTACTTGCAGTTATCAGCTTGGTTGTAAGAAAGATTGTAGTGAAAGCGCGCAAAAAGCGCGGCGCAAAAGCGGTCGTAACAATCAAAAAATCCGACAAGAAAAGCAAATAAGTTTTGAAGAATAAATTGGTTTTAGGATGAAAAAACCGCATTGGGCGCAAACCCAATGCGGTTTTTCATTATAGTATTGTCTGGATTTTTACTTACGGTTCTCCTTAAACATTTTCAATAGTCTCTTTTGGCACGCTCTCTCCGCTTCCGCAAAAACAGGAAAGCGGTGCAACAAATGACACTTGATTTTCTTGCCCTTTTTTTGCGCATACTTATAGGTGGAATACGTTCCGCCTTTTTCTTTTTCGTTCCAAAAAACCAACACAAAATCCGATTTATCTACCATATATTGATTGCGTTTATGAAAGCAAAATCGGCTTGGCTTTTCCGAAACAAGCACCTTTTTATCGGCTTGGGCAAGAATATCCTTATAAAACAACTTGTCCGTTTCCGACCAATATTTGTCCTGCTCGGGGCAAGGAATGGCTATCTCTAATTGTATATGCGGATATCTGCGTTCTTTTAAGAATAAAACCGCATCCGCAAAATCCATATCTACACCGCAAGCCCCGCCGCAAATAAAATAGTTATACCCCTCTTTTATCAAATTCTCCACTTCCCGTTCCATAACAAATTGATAATAAGAAGCGTATAAATCCGCAGGATCTCTCGTATACTCCCAAGGAAACCCTTGCGGTCTATGTCCTGTGACGCAACAAATTTTAAGCGGTTGTTCCATACTATTGCTCCTCCTGCTATTATTGTAGTCATATATGACTAAAAAGTCAAGCAAATAGGAACACAATAATTCAAATTTCTATATTAAAATTATTTATATAAGAATAAACAGGGGTGCAAATATGACTGTTGGTGAAAGAGTGAGAGCGTTTAGGAAAAAGGAAGGATATTCGCAAAATGAATTGGCAGGTATTGCAGGGATTTCGCAATCACACCTCCGCAGAGTGGAACTCGGCGAATCGAGAATGACGGTAGACCATTTGCAAATGGTATGTGATGCCTTAGGCATATCGTTAAAAGAATTTTTCGACGACGGTTCGGACAAAGACGAGTTGGCTATGGAAATTGCCAAACTTACACCGAAGCAGAAACAAAAATTATTGGAATTTTTAAAAACTATGTAAATGCAAACCCGCATAGAGCGCACGCTTTATGCGGGGAATTTTTTATCTTTTCCATTTACCCGCAACGGCGGGTTTTTTATTGCAGGCGCAATCCTTTTGGCAAGTGATTTTTCACAACGCCGTTTACCGCCTTACCAATACCGACGGGATAGCCCGAAACACATACTACGCACCAGCCGTTTTGCGTTTCCGCTTCAAACGTTTCGCCGCGCAAATACCGATCTACGTTGTCGCCCACAAGCTCTACGGCGTTTTTTACTTCCTCTTTCTTCACGCACATAGCCAACGAATGGGACGGCTCGAACCGTCCGTTTTTCACTTCGCCCAGCCGTACGCCTACCCGAAGTACCTGCAAGTCTTTCCAATCGAACACGCCGTCGGGCAGTTCATACAATACGCCGCCCGCCTCGTATAAGCGAGAAGCGAATTTTTCCTTGAAAAACGCTTGTTCAAATACACGGTACGCCCGTTCTCCCTCACGGGACAAATTTCCCTTTGCTCCCTTTTGCGTATTTTCTTCCCCCTCCGTCTTTTCAAACAGCGCAACGAAATGCCCCTCGCCTTTGATTTTATGCGGATACAGCTTTTCCTGTTTTACAAGCCGCATTTCGGGGTGCGCCGCCAAGTACGCCTGCACCTGCTTCTCGTCCTCCTCTACGGCAAAGGTACACGTTGAATACACGAGCCGACCGCCCTTTTTGAGCATTTTCGTTGCTTCGGCTAAAATCTTCGCTTGCCGTGCAGCGCAAAGGGCAACGTTTTCCTCGCTCCATTCCGCAAGAGCTTCTTCCGCGTTTTTGCGGAACATTCCCTCGCCCGAACAGGGCGCGTCCACCAATATTTTATCAAAATACGCGGGGAATTTTTTAGAAAGTTTTTCGGGCAATTCGCTGACGACAACGGCGTTTTTTATACCCAACCGCTCGACGTTGCCCGAAAGAATTTTTGCGCGAGAGAACACAGGCTCGTTCAAGACGATTATGCCCTTTCCCGCCATTTTACAAGCAAGCTGCGTACCCTTACCACCGGGCGCGGAACAAAGGTCGAGTACCGTTTCGCCCGCCTGCACGTCCAAAAGCGGCGCGGCAGACATTGCCGAGGGTTCTTGGCTGTAAAACAGCCCCGCGCTGTGATAGGGCGAAGCGCCGAGTTTTTCCGCTTCCGTATAAAACCCGTTTTCCTCCCAAGGCACAGGTTCTCCCAAAAAGGGCAACAGCGGTTTCAACGCATACCTGTCCCCCTTTAACGGGTTCAGCCGTACCCCTTTGACGGGCTTACCCGCATAAACGGCAAAAAATGCTTCCCACTCCGTTTGGGGAAGCTGTTTTTGCATATTTTCTATAAATTTTTCAGGTAAAGTATACATACTTACGCCTCCACGATACGGGCAAATTCTTCGGGCGTTACTACCCTTGCCCCGCGCGCCTTTACAGATTGCAGTCTTGCCCCGCTTTCCGTTTCAAAGCAAACGTAGATGTCACATTCTTCGGCGCGGAACGTTATCTTTGCCGCTTGCGCAAAAGCCGCGCAAAGCAAGCGTTCGGCAAGCTCCGTTTGCAGTTCGAGCGCATGCGAAAAGCAAACCGTTTTTGTTTTCAGTTTTCCCTCTTTTGCGCGGTTACGCTTTGCCTTATCCGCAAACACGTGGAACGCCGCGCGTTTTCTCTCCCGTTCCTCTTTGGCTTTTTCCCGATTCCGCTTATACGCCTCGAAAGAAACGGAAGTGTTTTGCGTGACCTCGCGGTTTTCTGTTTTGCCGAGCGTGATTTCGTACTTTTCCAACAGCTTACACAGCGTAAGGTTTTCCGCTTTGCACATTGCCTCTGCCACGCGCATAGTGGCGTATGCGTCGTCCACGGCGCGGTGGGGCGTGAATTCCACCCCAAGCTCCTCGGCGATTGCGCCAAGCCCGAACTGACGGGTAAAATCGCCAATACGGTTCATATACAAAAACTGCGTGTCCGCAAAGCGAAAGCAAAACGCCGGCAGGGAAAAACGGATACTTTCGAGGTTGAGATATTTCACGTCGTTCATAGACGCGTGCCCGACGACGAGCGTATCGGAATCTTGCAACAACGCGTATATCTTTTCCGCGCGCTGTAAAAACGTGGGATACGTTTTGAAATCTTCGTATTTGTACGGCAAAACAAGCCCCTGCGTACCTTTGCGGTCCGTGAGGTGAAATCCGCCTTGCGGGTTGATGAGAATATCTTCCTTGGCAAGAATATTGAATTGTTCGTCCGTGAGGCAATATCCAAACGCGCAAATTTTTGCAACGTTCTTGAATACCCCCGCACATTCTATGTCAAAAAATAAGTATTTCATACAGCCTGTAAAAAGACCGCTTTGCGCGGTCTTTTCGTTTTTATTTTTTCGGGAGAATTGCCGCTTTACCGCCGACGTACGGGCGAAGCGCTTCGGGAATGGTTACGCTGCCGTCCGCTTGCAAGTGGTTTTCGATAAACGCAATCAGCATACGGGGCGGAGCAACGACGGTGTTGTTGAGCGTATGCGCAAGCTTCACCTTGCCGTCCGAATCCTTATAGCGGATTTGCAAGCGTCTTGCCTGCGCGTCCGTGAGGTTGGAACAAGACCCGACCTCAAAATATTTCTTTTGACGGGGACTCCAAGCCTCCACGTCACAGCTCTTGTATTTTAAGTCCGCCAAATCGCCCGAACAGCACCCAAGCTGTCTTACGGGGATATCGAGCGAACGGAACAGTTCTACCGTGTAGCTCCAAAGTTTTTCGTACCATTCCGCGCTTTCTTCGGGGCGGCAAATGACGATCATTTCCTGTTTCTCGAATTGGTGAATACGGTAAATACCGCGTTCCTCAATACCGTGCGCGCCCTTTTCCTTACGGAAGCAGGGAGAATAGCTTGTAAGCGTTAAGGGAAGCGTGGTGCCGTCGATAATCTGACCCATATACCGACCGATCATAGAGTGTTCGGACGTACCGATCAGGTACAAATCCTCGCCCTCGATCTTGTACATCATATTTTCCATTTCGTCAAAGCTCATAACGCCCGAAACGACGTCGCCGTGGATCATAAACGGCGGGATTACGTACGTAAATCCCTTGTCAATCATAAATCACGCGCGTAGGTAAGCACCGCCGAGTGCAACCGAGCAATATCGCCCGTGAGGTAGTAAAAACCTTGCCCCGAGGTACGGCGAGCGGAGTCTACGTCGATACCGTCCAAGCTCTCCAAAATGTCCAAATGATAGGGCACTTCGTATTCGGGAACAGTCGCTTCGCCGAAGCGTTGCAGCTCGACGTTTTCCGAATCGTCCTTGCCGATAGGCACGTCGTCCGCGATAATATTGGGAATGGACATCATTGCTTTTTTGAGCGCCGCGTCCACCTCTTCACATTCCTTTTCAATGGCAACCAGCCTGTCCGCGTCCGCTTTTACCTGCGCCTTTACTTTTTCCGCTTCCTCTTTCTGACCCGCTTTCATCAGCGCGCCTACCTGTTTGGAAAGCGTATTTCTCGCCGCTCTGAGGCTATCGCCCTCGGCAATCAGCGCGCGGCGTTTGGAATCGAGCGCCAACGCCTCGTCCACGAGGGGCAATTTTCTATCTTGAAACTTCTTTTTGATGTTCTCCTTTACAAGCTCCGCATTCGTACGGATAAGGTTGATATCGATCATAAACGTTCACCTCTTTCATTCGTTTCAATTATTATACAACTTTTTTCCCCGAAATGCAATTAAAAGCAATCCCCCAAGCCGATTTTCCTTAAATTTTCCTTAAAAAACTTGTATTTTCTTTTTGCGTATGGTATAATAGAAGCAATCCATACTTTATACGGAGCAATCAAACCGTTATGAATAATCAAACAAAACAACAAAAACCCGTCAAACGGAAAACGCCTGCCGTCGATATGGCGCAGGTGAAACGGTTCAACGCCTTGGCAAGCGAGGGGCTTTCCAAAGCGCAGGTGGACGAGCGTATCGAACAGGGGCTTGTCAACAAGACGGGCAAAAAATATTCCAAAACGTACAAGAGTATTTTCGTTGGAAATATCTGTACGTTCTTCAACTTGTTGTGTCTGCTTGCGGCGTTGGCGCTTGCCATTGCGAGAGCGCCTATCGCGCAGTTCACGTTCGTGGGGATATACCTTGTGAATATCGTGTTCAGTATCGTGCAGGAAATCCGCGCGAAACGCAAGATAGACAAGCTGACAATCCTCACTTCCCCCACCGCAAAATGCGTACGGGGCGGCAAACAGCTCGATATCCCCGTCGAGGAAATCGTTGTGGACGATATCTTAATATTGTCTATGGGGCAACAAGTCCCCGCAGACTGTATCGCCCTTGAAGGCGCGGCGGAACTGAACGAATCCTTACTTACGGGCGAGTCCGTACCTATTAAGAAAGAGGACGGCGACCTCGTATACGCAGGGTCGTTTGTGGCAAGCGGCAAAATTGCCGTACGCGTGGACAAGATCGGCGACGAAACGTATATCAGCAAGCTGACCGCAAGGGCGAAAAAGTACAAGCGCCCCAACTCCGAAATTATGAACTCCATTACGCTGTTCATAAAAATTATCGGGCTTTTGATTGTGCCTATCGCGATTTTGATGTTCTTCACCAACCTCAAAACAACGGGCAAATCCCTTGCCGATTACGCGGTGACGGGCGGTTTCTTCAAAACCTTGCTTTCGGGCGACCAACTTTTGAGCGAAACGGTACAAAAGACGTGTTCCGTCGTAATCGGTATGATTCCCTCGGGCTTGCTTTTGCTGACGACCGTTGCCCTCTCCGTGGGTATGATACGCCTTGCGAAATACAATACCCTTGTACAGGATATGTATTCGTTGGAAATGCTTGCGCGCGTCAACGTGCTTTGCCTCGATAAAACGGGTACGATTACGGACGGCAGAATGAAAGTGAGCGACTGCATTTTGCTCAACAACCCGACGGAGTACGGTATCGACGATATCCTCGGTTCTATGCTCGCCTCTATCAACGACAACAACCAAACCTCTATCGCTTTATACGAGCGGTTCGGTCATTCCTCGGCATTACAGCCGATTGCTACGCTCCCGTTCTCGTCCGCAAGAAAGCTCTCTGCGGCGACGTTCGACGGCGTGGGTACGTTCGTGATGGGCGCGCCCGAATTTGTGTTGAAGCCCCTACCTTTGAAGATTGACAAAATCGTTAAGCAATACGCGCAAATGGGCTTGCGCGTGCTCGTGGTGGCGCACTCTACGGGGCAAATCCAAGGAGATAAAATTCCCGTCGGCTTAAAGGCGATTGCTATCCTTACCCTTTCGGACAATATCCGTCCCGACGCAATCGACACCATTAAGTGGTTCAAGGACAACGACGTGGACGTAAAGGTTATTTCGGGCGACAATCCCGTAACCGTTTCCGAGGTCGCTCGGCGGGCGGGTATCAAAAACGCCGCGCAGTTTATCTCCCTGGAAGGCTTGTCCGATCTTGAAGTGGAAAACTCCGCCAATCAATATACCGTATTCGGGCGGGTCACGCCCGAGCAAAAGGCTATCCTGATCCGCGCTATTAAAAAGGCGGGCAACACCGTCGCAATGACGGGCGACGGCGTAAACGATATTCTGGCAATGAAAGAGGCGGATTGCGCTGTTTCCGTGGCTTCGGGCAGCGAGGCGGCGAGAAACGTTTCCAACCTCGTTTTGCAGGACAACAACTTCGCGTCTATGCCCAAAATCGTATACGAGGGCAGACGAGTCATCAACAACATCAAGGACTCGTCCTCGCTCTATATTATGAAAACGTTGCTCACGATTATTTTGGCTCTCGTTTGTATCAGTATCGGCAGCAAATACTTCTTCACCACGAACAATATGATGTTGTACGAGCTGTTCGTCACAGCCGTTCCCTCGTTCGTACTGTCCTTGCAACCGAATACGGCGCGTGTCAAGGGCAAGTTTATCCCGCATATGCTAAGCCGTGCAATCCCCGGCGGGTTGACAATGGCGCTCGGTATTTTAACGCTGTACGTAATCCATAAAACGAACCTTGCGGGCAGTTTTGGCTTTATCAACGCCGACGGCACGGACTCTATTACCTATCAAGCGTTGATGATGATAACGCTCACCTTTACAGGACTTGTAATGCTGTACCGTGTGTGCCAGCCGTTTAACGTGGTACGGGTGTGCCTGTTCGTACTTGCCTTGGGGCTTTGCGTAACCGTTATTTCCGTACCCATACTCGGCGAGATTGTTTTTGAAAATTGGTCTACGGTAAAATTCAGTCTGCCGCAGGTGTTGCTTGTCATTATCGTCGTGCAAATGAGCTTCCCTATCTCGAAAGGCTTGATTAAGTTCTTTGATATGCTCAACACCGCAGAAGAATAATTTTACAAGAACGTAACAACGAAAAGGAACGCCGCCGAACGGATACAACCGTTCGGCGGCGTCTTTCATTTTATCTTATCGTTTTATTCTTGCTCCGTAGGGGCTTCTTCTTGCTCGTCCTCTGCAACGACCGTTTCTTCCACTTCTTCCACTTCCGTTTCACCCGCCAAATCCTCGGGGCTTAAATCCGCCGCCGTTTCTTCGGGCGCTTCCACTTCCGCTTCGTCGTCGCGTTCGGTGATGTCTACCGTCGCCACCTCGCTGTCTTTCACATTCATAACACGTACGCCGCGCGTCGCTCTGCCGATACAGCTTATCGTATCTGCGTGCATACGGATAATCGTGCCGCCCGTGGTGATAATCATAATATCGTTCTCGTCCGTGACGGGCTTCAAGCTGACCAAATACCCCGTCTTTTCGTTGAAGATACCCGCTTTAATACCCTTACCGCCGCGGCTCTGCAAACGGTAATCCTCTACCTTGGAGCGTTTGCCGTAACCAAGCGAGGTGAGCGTGAACAGATCCTGCGTTTCGTCCACAATCAGCATATCCACAACGATATCCTCTTTGGCAAGCGTAATGGCTTTTACGCCCTGCGTGCCTCTGCCCGTCGGACGTACGTCCTGTTCGGAGAAGCGGATACACTTGCCACCGCGGGAAGCAATCAACACCTCGTTCTCGCCCGTGCCGAAGCGTACGGCAATCAGCCTGTCCTCTTCCTGCAATTTGATAGCGATTTTACCGTTCTTGGGAATACGCTTAAACTCGTCCGTGGAGGTCTTTTTGATAAGACCGTTTTCGGTTGCCATAATCAAATAGCCCGTGCCGTCCTCCAAAACGGGAAGCACCGCTTCAATCTTCTCGCCCGCGTCAAGCTGTACGATATTGACGATTGCTCTGCCTCTTGCCGTTCTGTTCGCTTCGGGGATTTCATAGCCCTTAATCGAATATACCTTACCTTTCGACGAGAACAACAGGATAGGATCGTGCGTACAGCAAACGAACATCTTTTCAACGTAATCTTCGTCCTTGGGTCTATGCGCCGTAATACCTCTGCCGCCTCTGCCCTGCGCCTTATATTCCGCAACGGGCAAGCGCTTGATGTATCCCGAATGGGTAATCGAGATTACGACGTCCTCTCTGTCTATCAAATCCTCGTCGTCGATATTGCCGTAATCGACGGAAATTTCCGTCTTTCTCGGCGAGGGATATTTCTCCTTGATTTCCGTAAGGTCGTTACGGATAATCGCCAAAACACGGCTCTCGTTGGCGAGAATGTCTTTTAAATCGACAATCGTCGCTTCCAAAGCGGTAAGCTCGTCTTTGAGCTTCTCCACTTCGAGCGAGGTAAGCCGTTGCAAACGCATTTCGAGGATAGCATTCGCCTGCCGTTCGTCAAGCGCAAACGCCGTCGTCAATCCCTCAATCGCCGCATTCTTATCCGCGGAAGCCTTGATGATACGAATAACCTCGTCCACGTTCGCAAGGGCAAGCACAAGCCCTGCCACAATATGCGCGCGCTCTTCCGTCTTGTTCAGCTCGTAACGCGTACGGCGGGTAATGACCTCTTTTTGGTGGTTGAGGTAATGATACAAAATATCCCGCAAATTGAGCGTTTTCGGCTCTGTGCCGTTTTCGGTAAGCGCAAGCAAAATAATACCGTCGGAGGTTTGGAGTTTCGTCTTTTTATACAGCGTGTTCAACACGACTTGCGCGTTTGCGTCCTTTTTACATTCAATAACGACGCGCATACCGTCCCTATCCGATTCGTCGCGGATATCCGAGATGCCTTCCAAGCGTTTATCGCGTACCATGTCCGCAATCGTCTTGATAAGCATAGCCTTATTAACCTGATAAGGAATCTCCGTTACGATAATGCGGGAGCGCACGTTTGCGCCCGAACCGAACTCCTCGATTTCGCATTTGGAACGGATTTTGATACTGCCTTGACCCGTTCTGTACGCTTGACGAATCCCGCTTCTGCCCATAATCACGCCGCCCGTAGGAAAGTCGGGCGCGGGAATGTACTCCATCAGCTCGTCCACCGTAATTTCGGGATTATCGATCATGGCGATTGCACCGTCGATTACTTCGCCGAGGTTGTGCGGCGGGATATTCGTCGCCATACCGACGGCGATACCGTCCGCGCCGTTGACAAGCAGGTTGGGATATCTTGCGGGAAGCACGGTGGGTTCTTCCTCGCTTCCGTCGAAGTTGGGAATGAAGTCTACCGTTTCTTTGTCCAAATCACGGAGCATTTCTGCCGCAAGCTTGGTTAATCTCGCTTCCGTGTAACGCATAGCCGCCGCGGGGTCGCCGTCCACAGAACCGAAGTTGCCGTGTCCGTCTACAAGCGGGAAATTGATGGTAAATTCTTGCGCCAATCTTACAAGTGCGTCATATACAGAGCTG
>JAFTPR010000031.1 GCA_017463145.1 Clostridia bacterium | reverse complement strand
TTGCTTCCTCATACTCCGCATACACGTCCGTATTCTTGCTGATCAAATACACGCTGCCTGTTATTTCACAATTTTTTATAAGCCCCATATTCTTCTTTGCCAAGGCGTAAAACTCATTTGCAAACGGTTTTTCCTCGGTGGAAACGAAGCGTATCTTCAAGCCGTCTATAATACCGCTGTTGTATTGAAATAAATACGTTCCCTTATCGTTGTCTACCATAAACGGCGCATTTTGCCTATCCATTTCAACGGTCAACGTATGCCCGTCGGGGTTGATAAACACCCCGTAAAAACTACTGTTATGCCAATCCGCAAACTGCGAATATTTTACGGTAATATCCTCGGTGAGTATATAATTTTTATGACACTCATACAGTCCGTCGGCAGGGAAAGGTTCGTAAGCGCTTTCGTCTGCCCCGTAAACGGCAACCGTGTTGGAGAATACGTAGCTGTCGGGATAATGTTCCAGCCCCGCTATATCGTAGCGAGGCTTTCTCGAACGGATACACGTCACCGCATATTCAAGCTGATACAGCCCTGTTTTCAATGCTTGCACTTTGCCGTTTTCATCCACGAATACCTCGTCGCGTTTACCCTGCTCGTAGGACAAACTATCCTCCCTTTTCTTTTCATCCGCAACAGTGAGATCGTGCGCAGATTGATAATGAAACTGAAAGCCCTCCGTTTCCCCGTTGCCGAACAGCTCCTTAAACTTGGGATTTATTGCCGCAAACGGCACACTTTCTCCCACTTTAACGTACGTAACGTCCGTCACAGTATGGCGCTTTGTATCTCCTTGTACGGTTTGCCATTTATGCGTAGCCGCCATTACAACAATGCCGACCATCATTGCCACGCCGAGAAGAATAAACGCGATAATACCAATTTTCCGTTTTGTTTTCGCCGTCATTGTGTTCCACCTCTCTTGCGGTTCTCTTTTTTATATAAGTACCCCTCGTTATAATTGCCCGTAAAGAATGTGCAAGAGAAAAATCCCAAAGCCATCATTCCCACAGCGCAAAGCAGCATGGGCAAATTGTAAATATTCCAACACACGTGACACAAAGGAAAGCTTGCCTGTGCATAGTCAATCATAATATCCAAATCTTTCCAAAAAGCTAAGTACCTACTCTGCGAAATATGCCCCACGGGCATCGGCGCGCCGAAGAAATCGCCGTTGCCGATCGTGAACGCGTCCAGCACCCACGTAGGCAACTCGTGCGAAAAAAATACCGCGATAAGGGGCACAAGCCCCCAAGCTATTTTCCAAAACCAACGCTGTTTTGCATACACGATATTTGCGATAAGCACGGTAAACGAATAGGTAATCCCCGCCGTCGTCGCTACGGAAAAAGCAAACAGAAAATACCACCAACGTTTGCCTTGAAAGGCAAATAAAAACACGTAATCGGATTGTAAATACGCTTGCCTATCGTGCTTTTGCAGAACAGCTACGCGCGCTGTACCAAGCAAAACGGCAACAAGCACGTACAAAACACACACGACGAAGATGAGCGTAAATTGCGCCAAAAACAGTTTTTCGGGCTTAACGCGCACTTTTTCGTACAGCTTCCGCATAGTGAACGTACGGTATACAAACGAAGCGAAAAGTGCGCCGTAAAACACGTATAAAAAGGATGCCGCATCTTTATCCAAACCAATATGCGCCTTCACGTCGTTATGCCAAATACCGACAAACCAAAGCAATGCCGCCACCACGGACAAAGCGAACACGCACAAGGGCAAAAACAACAGCTTTTTTGCCTCATATACAAACAGATTTTTAGTAATTTTTCTCATTAACTTTCTCCTTATAAAACTCCCCTACACTCTTGCCTGTCATTTCAACCACCTCTTCGCAGTCGTAATACGTAGACAATTTCCCGTTTTTAAGAATAAAAAACCCGTCTATGAGCTGTTCAAATTCCTTAATCTCGTGCGTAGTGACAATAAAAAGTTTTTCCTCGTTGATTTCCATAATGAGCGTTTTTTTCACCCGTTCCCGCAAATTTACGTCCAGATTGGAAAGTGGCTCGTCAAAAAGACATACGCTTGCCCCACTGTATACCGTCAATAAAAATTTGACGTATTGGCGCATACCAGTCGAGAGGGACAGTAAAAAGGCGTTGGGATTAATCCTTGCAGCTTGCAGTTCCACGTAAATTTTTTCCGTACGCTGATTTTCCAAAAACGTATCATAGAAGTTTATCAGGTCTTTTACACGCATCTCGGGAGAATGGAGCGAATCGACGGACATATACGCAACGTCCTCAAAATCCGTTTTGTACAGCGTACCTTGAAACGCGCCGTCCAAACCCGAAAGAATACGCAATAGCGTCGTTTTCCCCGAACCGTTCAAACCGAAAATACCGACGATACCGTTTTTAGCAACGTTTAATTCGGCATACCGAAGTACCTCTTTTTTACCGTAGCTTTTATAAAGCAACGTACCGCCGAATACGTTTTCGTTTAACACTTTTTCGCAAGACATACAAATTCCTCCTCGTCTACGCCGCATTTTTTCAATTCCGCTTTAAACGCCTCCATTTCCGCCTCCAAATACTCCTCCCGCTTCTTTTGCAGGAACAGCCTGTTCGGCGTGACGAATTTTCCAAGCGTACTGTCCGTATAGATAAGCTTCTCCTCTTCCAACGCCGCATACGCTTTTGCAACCGTATTCGGATTCACCGAACAATACGCCGCAAATTCCCGTATCGGCAATATCTTCTCCCCCGCCGCATATCTGCCGCCGAAAATTTCTTTTTTCATATAGTCTACTATTTGCGACAATATCGTTTGATTGCTTTTAAATTCCAATTTTCGACGACCTCCTTTCCGTATTTTTGCTTGTATTACTCGAATAATACAAGCGAGGGATAAAAAAACGGACAATTTCCGAATATATCCATACATACTATATCATATAACTATGGTATTGTCAATACTTTTTTCAAAAATTTTTTAAAAATTTTTCCGCCGTTTTAACGCAAAAAAGCACAAACAAAAATTAAAACGGACTTTTGCGAGAGTTCTATCCCAAAGGACATAATCCCTGTCGCGTTTCCCCGAAAACTTTTGAAAAAAACCGCGTTAATGAACGCCGAACCAAAAAAGATATTCCATTTCCAAAAGCCTCAATATTTATTTGTACTTTTTCTTTAAAAGTGTTGCACTTAGTTGGACAAATCACCGCGCAAAATGGCTCCCACCCTCGAATCCCTCCTATAACTCGGGACAACACAACAAGGGGATATCCGTGTGGATATCCCCT
>JAFTPR010000005.1 GCA_017463145.1 Clostridia bacterium | reverse complement strand
CGTCGTATTCCAACACACTCGTATCTTGCATTTCGTCCACGACGAGATATTTATAACGCTTACTCCAACGCGCAACGACTTCCCGTTCGTCCAAGTATCGCCTTGCGGTAATAATCAAGTCGTCAAAGTCTGCCAAATTGCTTTGTTTCAACACGCTGTCATATTCAAAAACAAGTTGACCCGCATGCTTATCCATAGCGGCAATAAACGCTTCGTCGCGTACACGCCCCTCGTATTTTTTGAAATACGATACAATTTCCACATTCTTTTGCTTAGCGGAAAAGTATGCCTTTTGATTATCCGCCGCCTCGTCATCCGTGTAATAACCGTATTCGATACGGGCATGCTTGATTGCGCTCACAAGATCACGAAGCGCCGTACGCTTTTCGTAAATCCCGAACTCGTATTGCTGTTCCCCCTCCTCGCCGTACTCCCAAACGCCGTAACGGGAGGAAAGAATACTTCGCAAAAGCGCCTCTGCATCCACCTCGTCGCACACGTTTGCTTCGCTGCGGATTTTAGATAAACGCCTGTCCTCTTCACGCATAAGCTGATAACAAAACCCGTGTATGGTTTTGACGGAAACACTTTTGCCAAGCTCCCCTACGTAGCGCGCGATATCCTCTTTCATTTCGTTGCACGCTTTGATTGTAAACGTGAGGCAAAGCACCTCGTGGGGCGAAGCAAAGCCGCCGCGCAGAATATTCCCCACGCGGTTTGCCACGGTGTACGTTTTCCCCGTACCCGCGCTTGCGTACAGTATGATATTGTCCGTCAAATTCTCAATAACGGCGCGTTGCTCGTCGCTCGGTTTACGTTCCATAACACTATTATACCATACGCGCCTCAAAAAATAAACGGTTTTTTCATAAAACCGCTTTTTTTCCGTGAAAAAATATGCTATAATAGAAACAGGAGAAACAACTATGGCTTTTTACGAAACACTTTCCAAGGAACTGACGGAAAGAATGGAACAAGAGCGGGCAAACAATACGCACGTAAACGTCGCTTTTGACGAACGAAACGCCGTTAGGCGTATACAAAATCCGCACGACGCGCCTACCGTGTGGCGACCTGCTTTCATACGCGACGTCGACAAGATACTAAATTGCCCCTATTATAACCGTTATACGGATAAAACGCAGGTATTTTCGCTGTACAAAAACGACGACATCACGCATAGAAGCTTGCACGTACAGCTCGTTTCCCGTATCGCAAGGACGATCGGGCGGGCGTTACGCCTGAATCTCGACCTGATAGAAGCAATCGCCTTAGGACACGATATCGGGCACACCCCGTTCGGACACGCAGGCGAACGCTTTTTAGACGAATTGTACGCCGAACACACGGGTAGACGGTTCAGCCATAATATACACTCCGTACGGGTCTTGGACGAGATATTCCCCTTGAATATCAGCCTGCAAACATTAGACGGTATTTCTGCGCACAACGGCGAGTTGGAGTTGGACGAATATCGCCCTGCGCCACTCAAAGACTTTGCTGTTTACGACAAACAGATTGAGGCGTGTTATCTTGACCAAAGTCAAAATAAAAAACTTCTTCCCTCGACCTTGGAAGGGTGCGTAGTACGCATTTCGGATATTATCGCTTATCTTGGGAAAGACCGCAAAGATGCAGAAACGAACAAGCTTTTGACAGCCGAAGCCTTTCAACAGGGCGGTATCGGCGTGATCAATGCGGAAATCGTCAATAATTTAATGGTAAATATTATCGAAAACAGCTACGGAAAACCTTATATTAAAATGGACAAGGCGCATTTTAACGCTTTACAGCAAGCCAAGCGCGTCAATTACGAAATTATTTACGGCAATAAACAGGTCAAGGAAGCGGAAGGCGTGATACGGGTTATGATGTCGCAATTATACGAAAAACTGTTGGCGGACTTAACCGAGGGCAACACCGCCTCGCCCGTGTTCACACATCATATCGAATATTTGAACAAGCCTTACTACAAACGCCGTTCCCCGTACGCCGAAACGGAAAAAAACCGTATCGTTGCCGACTATATCGCAAGTATGACGGACGATTACTTTATCGACCTGCACGCTTACCTGTTCCCGCAAAGCAAACTGCATATCCAATACGTCGGCTATTTTGATTGACAAATATTCCCACGAAAAAACTCTTGACTTCCCGCCAAGAGTTTTTATATAATGGGTACGGTAAATTTTTAACAAAGGAGCTTGTATATGAAAAAAATTATTTGTAAAAAAGAATATGACACGGAGAACGCAACGCTTGTAAAAAAACACACGTTTGGCGCGTACGGCGCATGCGACGGGTTTGAAGAAACGCTGTACCAAACGGAATCGGGTCTGTACTTTCTGTACGTTAACGGCGGAGAATGTTCCAAGCACCCCAAAGAGGATATCCTCCGTATGTCCGCAGAAAAGGCAAAACAGTGGCTCTCTGCCATATAAAAATCTGGGGACACAACACGTTTTTGAAGTGCCCCCAAGTTTAGACAAAAAAACACCAAAATTGTGAATGAGTTCTGTACTGCACAGAACTCATTCCTTTCTTTTTATCTTTGTACTCTTCCGCTTCCGTCACCGCCTGCAAGCTTTTGAACCTCCTCTGCGGAAACCATATTATAATCTCCTTCAATCGAGTGTTTCAAGCAACTTGCAGCTACCGCAAATTCAATTGCCGATTGCGCGTCTTTGCCGTTTAACAAACTGTAAATCAAACCGCCGCCAAAACTATCGCCGCCACCTACTCTGTCCACGATATGTACGCTGTATTTTTTAGAAAAATACGCCTGATTGCCCGTGTAAAGCATACCCGACCAATCATTATCATTTGCCGTTTTACTTTCGCGAAGTGTAATCGCCACCCCCTTAAAGCCAAATCTATCCGTCAATTTCTTCGCTACGGAAGTATAACCTTCGCGGTCGAGCTTACCGCCGTAGATATCGGAATTGTCCGCTTCGATACCGAACACGTCTTTTGCATCCTCTTCGTTGGCGATACAGTAATCGACGTATTTGCAAAGCTTGCCCATCACTTGTCCCGCTTTTTCCTTCGTCCACAGCTTGTTTCTATAATTCAAATCACAAGAAACGGTAATTCCCTTTTCCTTGGCTTTTTGACATGCAATTTCGCAAATTTCCGCTACGCTGTTCGAAAGCGCGGGAGTAATACCCGTGAAGTGAAACCATTCCACGCCGACGAAAATGCTATCCCAATCGAAATCCTCTTTCTGCGCCGTCGCAATCGCGCTGTATGCTCTGTCGTAAATAACCTTGCTCGGTCTTTGGCTCGCGCCCTTTTCGCAATAGAAAATACCAACTCTATCACCGCCGCGGACGATTTTCGTCGTATCCACGCCGAATTTACGCAGGGAATTTACCACCGTTTGCCCAATTTCGTGTTTGGGTAATTTGGTGACGAACGCCGCATCCACACCATAGTTCACAAGCGATACCGCCACGTTTGCTTCCGCGCCGCCGAAACTCGCCACGTATTTTTCACTCTGTACAAAACGCGAATATCCCTCGGGGGATAATCTCAACATCAATTCGCCAAACGTTACTGCTTTTTTCATGTTTCTCTCCTTATTTTACAAGTTTTACGTATTTTTTCGCCAATTCGGTTATGCCCGACCAATCGTTTTCCGCAATTTTCTTTTTGTCAATAATATTTGAGCCCAAGCCAAAACCGTTGATGCCTGCTTTCAAATATTCCGCAATATTGTTTTCATCTACACCGCCTACTGCCAGCATTTTCAAATGCGACAACGGCGCTTTTACCGCTTTCACATAGCTTGCGCCAAGACTCGTGATAGGAAAAATTTTGATAAAATCTGCACCGCTTCTGTGCGCGCTTTGCATTTCACTAGGAGTCAAAGCACCGGGCATAGAAACAAGACCCAAAGCCCGCGTTTTTTCAATTACAGAGGGGCAGGTATCGGGTGAGATGATAAACTTGCCCCCTGCGCGCGCCGTAAGCTCCACTTGCTTTTCCGTTAAAACCGTGCCCGCGCCAATGTACATTCTGCCTTCAAAATATTTGGCAAGCATACGGATATTTTCCGCCGTATCCTCGTCGGACACTTTTCCGTTTGCGCTATACGTAACCTCTAACAGGCGAATACCGCCCGCATACATAGCCTCCGCCAGAGGAATGAGTTTTTCTCTTTCAACCCCGCGTACGATAACGATAATTTTTTCTTGTTCAACCGTTTGAATTACTTGTTCGCGCATTATTTCCACAACTCCCTTTCAATATTCGGCGTCAGCTGCGCAAGCATACCGCCGTCCACGACAAGCTCCGTGCCCGTCGTATTTCTCGATTCGTCGCTGCCAAAATACCAAGCGGCGTTTGCCACGTCCTCAAATTCGGCAATATCCTCAATGGGCGTATAGTTCGGCAAGCAATATTTGGTGTTGTTCACGTTGTTGCGCCAACGCTCCGTCTTAATCATACCGGGCAACACCACGTTGCTCCTGATACCGTATTTGCCCCAATCCACCGCCAAGGATTTGCTCATTGCAATCATTGCCGCTTTGGACGAACAATACGCGCAACGGTTCATTGTAACGCGAATAGCCGAATTCGAGCCGATAAACACGATACTGCCTTTATGCTTTTCTTTCATCTGCTCCGCAGCAGCACGCGCCATCATGAAATTCCAACCGATATTGGTGTTGAATACGTCCATAAATTCCGTCACATCCACGTCCATACTCACCTGACCTATACCGAGATTTGCCGCGTTAAACACGATACAATCCAACAAATATCCGTTTGCGCGAATGTCCGCAAAAATTTCTTTCACGTTGTTTTCGTCAAAAACAACGGTGGTGTAACCCTTGGCGAATATGCCGTACGTTGCTTTCAATTTTTCCGCGGCTTCCTGCGCCTTTTCTCCATTTCTTCCGCCGATAAATACGTCGTAGCCTTCCTTTGCGAAGCGTTCCGCAATTGCATAGCCCGTACCCTGCGAAGCACCTGTTACAAATACCGATTTTTTCATACTGTCTTTTTCCTTACCAATCTGCAATACTGCCGTCTTCATAGTATTGACGGGGCGTTGTCCACTTACCGTCATATATTTTATCCTGCAAAGCCTCTTCGTCAAGCTCTATACCAAGCCCGGGCTTCGTCGGCACGTCGATATAGCCGTCCTTGATCACGAACGGTTCTTTGATATATCCCACGCCTAAATCGGACTTGTCGGGATTGCCGGGGTGCTCCTGCACCAAGAAATTGGGAATACAGGTATCCAGCTGCAAACACGAAGCCAAAGAAATAGGACCAAGCGGGTTATGCGGCGCAACCGTGCCATAGTACATTTCAATCATTGCCGCCAACTTTCTCCCCTCGTAAATACCACCCACGTGACAAATATCGGGCTGTATTACGCTGACCGCCTGCTTTTCGATAAGCTCCCTATATTGCCATTTGCCAAACAACCGTTCCCCCGCCGCAATAGGTACGGTGGTCGCGTGGGAAATACGTACCATTGTATCTACGTTTTCGGGCAAACAAGGCTCTTCCACAAACATAGGCATATACGGCTTTAAGCTTTCGATAAGGCGGTTTGCCATTGCGGGAGAAACTCTGCCGTGAAAATCGATTGCAAGGTCGACTTTATCGCCGATATGCTCGCGTACACGCGCAAAGCGTTCGATATGTTTATACGTATTTTCGGGACTTTCAATGGCCTTGATTGGCGGAATAATCGAATATTTCAAGGCAGTATACCCTTCCGCCAAACGCTCGTCTGCAATTTTAAGCATTTCTTCAATGGGAAATTCCCCTGCAACCCCTGCGCGCTTGATGTGGGTGTACATACGGATCTTGTCACGGCATTTTCCGCCAAGCATTTCATATACGGGGCAGTTGTAATACTTGCCCTTGATATCCCACATTGCTTGTTCGATACCGCTGATTGCAGAAAGCATCAAAGGGCCGCCGCGATAAAAACCACCGCGATACAAAGCTTGCAAATGGTGCTCAATTTGCATGGGATCTTTGCCAATCAGATATTCTTCAAACTCTTGAATAACCGCTTCCACAGACGTACAATGTCCCTCTAAAACAGGTTCTCCAAGTCCGTAAATATCCGCGTCGGTGTGCATTTTCAAGAACATCCAACGAGGCTTTACTTTAATGACTTCTAATCTCGTAATCTTCATAACTGTATCTCCTTATAAAATTCAGGCACTTTTTTATTTGTATATTGCCAATCGTTCATATTGATTTCATCAAACAGCCCGCAATGCAGGGGCACGGCTACGCCGCCGATTTTTCCACAAAACCGTTTCGCGTCCGCCATATTCATATTGTTTCCCCTGCCATTCACAGGGATAAAAATATAATCGATTTTGTCAGGCAAATCCTTAAAAATCTCCGCATTATACAGCGTATCGCCCGTGATATAACAGGTCTTGCCCTCCGCTTTAAGGATAATCCCAATCGCTTTGTCATCCGAATGTTCGGCGTAAACGGCTTTAAAATACAGTTCGCCTTCCGTCCATTCCGTACCGCGGTTAAATTGTACGTAATTGTTTTTCACGCCGCCAAACGCCTTCCTCACGGTTGCCCAAGCATTACCCGACGCAAGCACCGTAACCGAACTTTCCGCCGATACGTAATGACGAAGTGTTTCGGGGTCGGCATGATCGAGATGATTATGCGTAAGCAAAATAATATTCGGCTTTATTCGTAAAAATTTTTCGTCCACAGGCACTCTGCGATAATTGTGCGGCTCTGTTTTTGCTACGCTGTTTGATAAATAAGGATCGACAACTATTGTTTGACCTCCTGTTTCAAACAGCAACCCTGCTTGTCCAAGCCAAGTTATCTTCATTTCATAGCTCCTTTATGTAAATCTTAGACTGATAGGTTTTCGACGCGTGCGGCGCAATATAATCAAACCCCGCATACGCTCTATCAAACGGCGAATTTGCGCAATTCACCATACAGGTTTGCGGTTCTAAACAAATATACTTGCTCAAATCCGCGCTGTAAAGCATACGCCATCCAAACGCCGATTCATTTTCGTAAAAAACCGATACTCCCTTTTCCACGTCACAAATGCGCATAACCCCTTTACGGGCAGCTCTGTAATGGCGGCTAATACTTTTTTCATTGGACGGGAAAGTTCCTTCTCTCAATTCTTTCGTTACAACGTCCTCGGTTAAAAAAGCACCCGTTGGCAGATAAAAATCATTGCGAGCAATTCCCTCCCCCAGATCGGCGCAAATACGTATATTCTCACTTTTGCTGTCTTTGATAAACGGTATCGTAAACGTTGTGTGAAAACCAAGGAAGTTTGGCATATTTTCTTCGGACAGATTTGTTATCTCCGTTTTAAGCAACAAGCCTTTATCGTCTAAAAAATAGAACAACCGTATACAAAATTTATGGGGGAAGCCTTTATCATTCTCGGGGGAAACATATCGGCATACAAGAAAATCTCCGCCTTGCTGTTCAATCGTGAAACAAGCATTATGAATAGTCCCGTGCAAGTGACAATCCGTTTCAGCCTCATTGATTGGAAAGCGGTATACCCGCCCTTCAAACGAAAATTTACCGCCCGAAATACGATTAACAGGATACAGGATAGGCATTCCGTATAGATACGGACTGTCTAACGCCGTGTAATCGGGCTCGCGCAAAATATGCGCATTATATTCTATATTCCGCAAACAAATGCAATTAGCACCACGACTAACGTTGATTTTTGCAATGTACTGATTGGATTTTATCTCTACAATTTGTTCCATTATCATCTCACCCAACAAAAGTTTGCAATCAGGAAAACGTCGATGGGAGAGTCGAGGCTGAAAATATGTATATCCTCTACCTTCGACCTCTTTATACAGAGCATTGACGTTCCTTATGCGGCACACAATCCATTGTTTCAATTTATACGTTCACGTTCTTATACGCCTATAATAAATCATACACTATTTTTTTATTTTTTGTAATACATAAAACAAACATCTTTTGTGTTAAAAAGGAATAAAAATTGATATTTACTCCTTTTTTTGTTGATTTTTCGCATTTTTACGGTTATAATATAAGCAAAACTGTTTCAAGGACTGTATATGAAAGAACGATTAGACATCATTGCGTTGGAAACACCGCAAAACACGGAAAAATATTATGCCCCGCCAATGGACAACGAAGAACCGTTTTTAATTACGGAATATGGCAAAACTTTTCTCGGAACACCTTGCTACCAGCTACGAATAAACTCAAAACTCGCTTGCCTGCAATACGTCATTTGCGGGTCAGGCGTTATCATTTGTGATGACGCTATTTACACGGTCAACACAGGGGATACCTTTCTTCTTTTGGAAGGAACAAATCAAATTTATTACAGCAACCCGGATAATCAATTTGAACGTATTTGGATCAATTTTAAAGGGGAGCTAGGGGAAAAAATCGTAGATATTTACAAACTGCGAAAGTGCGTCCTTTTTCGCAATCTAAACACGCTTGATTTACTTACAGAAATGCAAGAGATTTGTAAAAAACACACAAATCCCGTCGATTATAAAAACGAAACCGCTCGATTGTTTTTGAAAATTGCGCAATTCTTATCTGAAAATAAAACAGAAAGCAAAAATATTACAAGCCCGATAGAACAAGTACGCCTGTATATTGACACCCATATTATGGAAAACTTAAAATTGCCGGAAATTTCTCATAAATTCTATTTTTCCGAAGAACATATTATCCGTACCTTTAAGCAAAACTACGGCATTACCCCCCACCAATATATATTGCAATCCAAAATCAGAATTGCAATGATTATGTTGCAAACGAGCGATAACTCTATCGAAACCATATCCGAATTGCTTAATTTTTCCGACCCGCACCATTTTTCTTCTCAATTCAAAAAATACACAGGCTTTCGACCTTCCAACTATCGAAAGAATTTCCGAAAATAATCAAAAGCTGTTCTTTGCCTCGGTCACGCTCACGCCTACCTATCGGCGTTCGCTTCTCTCGCCCCTAAAAAGCGTTATCAACGCTTTTCTTAACGGGCAGCTCGTCCCAACCTCGACGGCTTACATCCCTCTCCCAGCAGTTCGAGCCTTGCAGT
>JAFTPR010000030.1 GCA_017463145.1 Clostridia bacterium | reverse complement strand
GAAAAATCTTCCATAAAATTCAACGTATTGCAATCTCGCATCATGAATATAAGCGCCCAGCAAATTCATTACAAGATTAAAACCGTGTCCGACGATAAGCAAAACCACGCCCAGCAAAATCAAACCGATATTGCCGCTGGTGATAAATCCGCCGCTGTATTGTGCGATAATTCCCGCAATAACAGCGCCCGAAAGCATCAAACCGTACAACCGTGCATAGCTTAATATATCCGAAGCGTAGTTAATCACGCCGTACGCTGCGCCGAATCCTTTTGTAAACTTTCCAAAAAACTTTTCTTTTCTGCCTGCCGTCAACATTGCAAGGAGTAGAAATACCCCCGCCATAATACCGCCGACCGTGCCAAAAACGGGAATTTTTGCCTCCTCGACAAATCCGACAATTGCAAGCCCAACTCCAACGGAAAACATTGCCCACAAACCGCCGTCACAAACGCCGTCGGTTATATTGCCCCTGCGCCATTCCTGTACGGCTTTGCATACATACCCCGCAAAAAGCTGTACAACGCCGATAAGCATGCTGATAATAAGAACGGCAGGTACAGCAATACCCGCAAGTGACCACATATCCGTCTGCGGATTTGGCATCAACGTATTTGCTTTACCAAGTATGGCAAATCCAAAGAATGAATTGAATAGCAACCCCCAAATAATAGCGAAAATACCACCGATTGCAAATGCGCCTGCCAATCGGGACATTCCCGTAGGTCTTGCGCGATTTTTCCACCAAAGATATCCCCCGCCAAGAAGCATCAATACTCCATACCCTGCGTCGCCGATTATAAATCCCATAAAAAGGCTGTAAAAAAACGCCATAACTGCATTGGGGTCAAATTCATGATAATTGGGAGCAGAATAGGTGTTTGTAATCGACTCAAAATTGGAAATAATACCATTATTACGAAGGAGCGTTGGCGGCGTATCTTCCTCCGTCGGATCGGTAAACTCCATAAATGCAGCTTGCGCAACCGCACGTATCTCCGCTTCAACCGTTGTTTCCGACTCCGCGGGAACATATGCTTGCAATAAAAACGTCTTGTCCGTAGTGCGGAGTTTTCCCGTCGTTTCCTCTTTTTCCAAGGCAAACGTAAGATAATCGTCATATATTTTCAACGAACGAATTTTATCTCTCAACCCGTACATGGCATAAGCATTTTCTGCAATCGCTTGCAAACAATGCGCTTCCTTTTCTTCAAGTTCTTTATAAAGAGTCGCGCCTGTAATAGCCTCTTTGTACGGACACTCACTAAAACCGAAAGATGAAAGAATACCATCTATCTCCGTGCCTATGCTTTTATGAGCCACAACGAAATACAAAGCCTCTTCCCCTGTGACAGCAATCTTTGTATATTGACAAAGCTCTATTTCCGAAAGAGACTTTTCAAGCGTATCACAATACTGTGTAGCAACCGTCCCTAAGCGTAAACGCGTCTTTGTTGTATTCGTAAAGCTGTTCAACGGCATAGTCAAAGACGCATATATTGCTACGCTCTCTTTTTGTCGTTTAAGTCTTGCCAACTCGGCTTTAAGCGTATTTTTTTTGTCCGTTAAGGCGTTGATAGCATCAACTGCCCCGTATACTTCGTCCTTTTTATCCTGTATTGCAACAAATTCGCTATACGATACGTCGAATCCGTCCTTTAACGCCTCCGAGCCGATCCCGTTTTCCTTTTCATAGTTCTCCACTTCCGAGGATAAAACGGTAAGCGCCGCCTCTAAAGAAGCAATCTTGCCTCTTGTTTCTTCCGTATCGGGAACAGGCGCAACGGTATACTCCGTATCGGTATGCAAGGTTACTTGCGCCGCACCTGTCCGCCCCAAGGCATCAAGGATTACGTTCTTGTCGTAGGACATAGCAACAAGTTGAAGTTTTCGCATCTTAACGATTGCCACGAAGAATCCTCCCTACGATTTGCGAAACCGTCTCCTCTGCATTTTCAAGTACTTTAGCGCAATATTCGCGTGCGGTTTTTTTGCGCGTTTCGATTTGTTCATCATAAAAACGTGAAGCATCGACTTTCACATTTTTGATTTGCGTATCTAAAAACGCTTTACAAACCTCTGCGGAAGATTCTTCCATTCTTTTTGCCTGCATTTCTGCCTCGGCAAGGATATGGGCAGCTTTTTCTTCCGCTTCCCGTTTCATTTCCGCTGCTTTCGCCTCTGCTTCCGTTATTGCTTTAATGATTTCTTCCGTCATAACTGCCAGCCAAATCCTTATATTTTTTGCGCTTGATTTTTTAGTTGAAAAGTATTTTTATTCCACCCAAGGATTTTTATACCATATCCCCTTAGTGTACATTATATCAGAATTTTTTCTATTCGTCAATATTATGATGTCACTTTTTTTTATTTTTAGACATTTTGAAAAAAAAGTCCTTCACAGGACTCCGATTTTTCATTTATAAATATTATACATAACGATAGCGTTTTCGTCGCCAAACGAACATAGCAATGGAAAGCAATATCGAAACAGCCTCTGCCACAATCAATGCGCCCCATATCCCGTTTACGGCAAAGAATATAGGCAAAACCAAAACGGCAATAATCTGAAAGACAAACGTCCTAGCAAAAGAGATAAGCAACGATATCCCGCCATTGGAAAGAGCCGTAAAAAATGCAGAAGCAAATATATTAACGCCACAGAAGAAATAACTGAATGCGTTGATACGCATACCGTGCGCAGTCAATGCAAGCAGCGACCCGTTTCCTACAATAAATATCCTTGCGAGCGGCTCTGCAAACAAAAAAGCGATAGCCGCCATTACCACACCGAGTATAGACGTAATCCATAAACTCTTTTTAAATATATTTTTCAGTTCCTTATCGTTTTGCGCCCCGTAATGAAAACCTATAATTGGCGCGCTACCTACCGAGTATCCTATAAATACGCTCACAAAAATAAATCCAAGATATTGAATTACGCCATACGCGGAAACACCATCCAAGCCGACAAATTTCATAAGTTGCGCATTATATACGATTGCTACGACAGAAAGCGAAATATTCGTCATTAACTCGGATAAACCGTTTATACATATCTTTATCAGCGTACCACCCTCAAATTTGGTTTTTCCAAGTTGTAACAAGCTGTCGTTTTTTCTGGTAAAATAAAGAATGGGTAGAACGCCGCCGATTACCTGATTGATCGCCGTAGCAATCGCCGCCCCTGCAAGTCCCCATTGAAACACAGCAACGAACAATGCATCGAAAAAAATATTCCCTACGCCTGCCGCAATCGTAACGTACAAACCGAGTCGCGATTTTTCTGCCGTCACAAAAAATCCCTGAAATGCATTTTGCAACATAAACGCAGGCAATGTTATAAAAATAATTCTTGCGTATAATACACAATATTCCACGACTTGCACCCGTTCAGACGTATTTAAACTCTTTTCCGTTCTTACAAACAACTCGGCAACAGGTCGAGCCAGAGCAATACCCATTACCGCCAATATACCGCCAAGCACAACTGTTGTATATACAAGCAACGAAAAAATGCTGTTTGCCCGCTTTGTATCCCCTTCGCCAAGGGCCTTTGCCACAACGGCATTACCGCCCGTACCGAGCATAAACCCAACCGACCCCAAAATCATAATCAACGGAAATATCAAATTCAACGAAGCGAATGGACGCTCCCCTACAAAACGGGATACAAAAAAACCGTCTACAATACCGTAAACCGAAGTAAATATCATCATAATAATAGACGGTAATACAAAACGGAACAACTTACCATACGTGAAATGTTCTGACAATTTTATTCTTCCCATACGTTTCTCCAATGAACATAAATAGCCCCGACTGTTACGCAAACAGTCGGGGCTGCAAATTAGTCTTATTTGCTCTTTACTTATCAAGCTCCAACAGATCTTCGTAAGCCTTGACAAAGCGCGTTGCCGAACCCTTGTATACGTTGAGTACGGCGTTTTCCTTCTCGGTAGTGTAGTTTGTTGCCGTCGTGGACTTCAACGATTCATAGAAGAGATACGAGAAAGTGCCCTCGTTTTTATTCTTGATATCGTCGATATTCAAGCCGCCGTATACATCCCCGTCGTCTGCATCATACACGAACGCTACATAAATGATATGCCAACCGTAATCGGAAGGTGCTACCACGTACGTACCTACGCCCTTTTTCACAGCATATTGCGCCGCGTACTCGAATTCCGAAACGAAGTCCGTTTTATACGGGGATACCACGTAGCCCATATAGGTATTTAAACAACCCGTATCCGTACTATACGCAAACATCAGCTCATTCACAGCAGAAAGCGCCGCATACGAATCGTTTTTCTCGCCGTTCTTTTCTTTATTGAAATAGTCCGCGCGGTTTTTATTCGTCAATTCGACTCTTCCTTCGTAATAGATAAATTTGCTGAAATCCACCACGTCGTTTTCGTCGGTATATGTGGTTGTTTCTTCGTAAGCAGTTTTCCAATCCTTCGCAACGGCATTCGCCACGTCGCCGCCTACCGTATAATCGATATAACTTTCCATTTCCGTAAGGAAACTGTCAATCGTCACTTTATTGGGCGTAAACGTCCATTCGCCGTCTTCGTATTTCGCTTCACCGTTATAAGGGTATTGTCCCGCATACTGCGAAAGCGCCTCATACTGATCAGTCTTTTTTACATTATTTTCAAAGAACAAATACGGAGTCGTCGTAGCCGATTTCTTTTCTTCAAACATACCTACATTGAAGTAACCGTCTGTCACTTCATAGGAATAGTTCTCGGCGCTATCCTCTTCGCAGAACCATGCGCTACGCAAGTCCTTTGCCTCAATCTGCGCAAGCAACGCTTTACGCGCATTATAGATATCGTCCTGCGTATTGTTTGCATTGTTCTTCGCTGCATTGTACGCCATGTTCTGGCTTGCGGAGAAAGGCAAAAGGATGTTATAAATAAACCCGAAGTCTTTCTCTCCGTATAATACGAACGAATCTTTGGAAACCCCGTCAAGCGCCGTATCGAAAGCGGTTGCATCATTCGTATACGTATATTGTTGCGCTTCTTTGATATCCTCGTACTTCGCTTTCACGTACGCATAATCATCTGCGGCAAGCGTAGCGATTGCATCCTCTTTCAGGTCTTCGTACAGCTTGGAGATAAGCGCCTGTTCAAGCGAGGAGGAAAGCTCGATATAGTAATAATCGAGAAGCTTAATATCCGCCGTATCCTCTTCGTCCTTGATAAGTCCGTACGATTGGAGGTTAGAAAGGAACGTGTTATACGCTTTCTTTCTCGTGGATGCGGTAGAGCCGCTTACCTTTTCGTAGGTGCCGCAACTGTCAACGGCATTTCGCCCCGTGTAAATATCATAATCAACCTTGCCTTCCTTCATAGGCACGTAATCCGTCTTTGCCGTATTTGCATTCGTCGGCGTCGTGCGCGTTTCGCTATGCGTATGCGAATCTTCATTCGCTGTGATATAACCGCTTTCAGCAGAATCAAGCGAGGCATTGAGCGAGGACATCAAGCTGTATACAGCTTTATTATAAGACTCTTCGTCCGTACCGTTTTCAGTAAGGAAATATTTCATTGTAAGCACGTCGCGGTGATTGCTTAAAAGCGTTTTCTCTTTGCCTGTTGCGTTTGCAATTGCACCGTCAACGTATGCCTTGCAAGCCGTAGCCGTCAAAGCGCTGTTCTTATTGAGATAATACGCCACCGCATATTGCGACATGATTTTACGGTTTACCAAACCGTCCATCAGCATATTGATCGTTGCTTCGTACGTATACCCGTAGTTTTGGATATACGTCATACCCACGCTCAGAAAATAAGCGATCAAATCACGCTTGGGAATACTTGTCGTCATACCCTTGTCCGCAAGGATTTTATCTAACTCGGCGGATTTTGCGCCGTACAGCGCGTCTTTTTCAAGCGTTGCCGTAATATCAACCGTCGCCACCGTTTGTTTCAAATCCGCTTCGTTATTCGTAACAATAAAGTTACATCCCGTAGCCCCTACGGCAAGCGCAAGCCCCAAAAGCAATGCCGCTGTTTTTTTCAATGCGTTTTTCTTATTCATAAAATCACTCCGATATCTACCGTGTAGTTATTTTTTACGGAAAAAAGCGCATAACGCCCCTATCCCCATATAACTATCATTCTATATTATAACCTATTTTTCAGCAAAGTGCAAACGTTTTTTACCCTAAACTGACGAAAGTTGAGGCAAATTTCAAAAATTTTATCATTTTCGCCATCAATTCAGCCGAATCCCGCCCACGATGAAACTCAACCACGGGCGCCTCCGTCATATTTAACTGCGTATCGTTTTTGAAATTGTCCATTGCGGCAAGAATACGTTTATCACCAAGCGCATTCAGGGAAGGGAATTCAAGCGCCCCCACGCCTTTTGCGAGCGTGACCTTTTTAATCCCAAATTTCGTTGCATAACTTTTCAAAACAGCTATCACGAGCAAGTTTTCGACGGCTTTTGGTAACTTACCGTACGTATCTTCCAACGAAGCGTATACCCGCTTATAATCAGCAACCGTTTTAATCTCTGCAATTTGTTTATACCCGTCCAACCTACCTGCCGAAGATTCGATATATTTTTCAGAAATATACGCATTCGTTTGAATATCCAATTCAGGCGAAGAAAAGCTTTCCCCCGTAAGTTCCTCTTTCAAAAGTTTCGCATACAGCTCATACCCGACCTTATCCATATGCCCGTGTTGTTCTGCGCCGAGCACGTTACCTGCGCCGCGAATTTCCAAATCACGCATAGCAAGCTTGTATCCCGAACCAAGCTCGGTAAATTCCATAATCGCTTTCAATCGAGCCGTTGCGTTCGCGCTCATGACCCGTTCGGGCTTAAAGGTAAAATACGCGTGCGCAAGCCTTGCGCTACGTCCTACGCGTCCTTTGAGCTGATAAAGCTGTGAGATTCCCAGCTTATCGCTGTCAATCACGATAATCGTATTCGCATTGGGCAAATCTACCCCATTTTCTATAATGGTGGTTGTGATAAGTATATCCGTTTTTCCACCGTAAAAATCAAGCACGGTATTCTCCAAAGCAGATTTTTCCATTCTGCCGTGCACAACGCCGATTTTCGCCTCAGGCAGAATACGGCGCACGCCTGCGGCAAATGTAAAGATACTTTCCACTTTATTGTAGAGAACGAATACCTGCCCACCGCGGGACATTTCCCGTATGCAAGCATCTCGAATAAGCGCTTCCGTTTCCTCTACCACGTACGTCTGTACGGGCAAGCGCTCTGTGGGCGGCGTATGAATTGTTGAAATATCCCGTATGCCTGAAAGAGACATATGCAACGTTCTGGGAATGGGCGTAGCCGTCATTGTCAGGCAATCGATATCTTTGCGCAAATGCTTGATTTTTTCTTTATGTTCCACCCCAAAACGCTGTTCCTCATCTAAAACGAGCAAGCCGAGATTTTTAAACTTCACGTCAGCGGAAAGCATACGGTGCGTACCGATAACAAGGTCTATCGTACCGTCTGCAAGACCTTGTAATATCTTTTCCGTTTCCTTAGGCGTATTAAAGCGGTTCAACGCCGCAATACGCACGCCAAACGGCTCAAATCGCGCCAAAGCCGTATTAAAATGCTGCTTACAAAGCACGGTGCTCGGACACATCAATGCCGCTTGCTTGCCTGCAAGTGCGCAAAGATAGACCGCACGGAACGCAACCTCTGTTTTACCGAAACCAACGTCACCGCAAAGCAATCTATCCATTACTTTTTCGCTACACATATCCGCTTTAATTTCCTCAACGGAGCTTGCTTGATCGGGCGTAAGATCGTGAACGAAAGCATCCTCAAATTCCCGCATAAACGCTTCGTTGGGAGGAAAGGCAAACCCACGGTTTTCCGCACGCTCGGCATACAGTTTTTTCAAATCAAAGGCAAGACGTTTGAGGGAAGCCTTAACGCGCGCCTTAACCCGCTCAAAATCCGCCCCGCCGATACGACTGAGCGTAGGGTTAGAATCGCCGACGTACTTGGAAAGCACGTCCATACATTCCACGGGCACGTGTAGTTTATCGCCGTCCTTATAGGCAATGGTAACATATTCTTTCGTGCCGTCCGTCGTTTCAATTTTTCGCATCCCTTCGACTTTGCCGATACCGTGCGTTTCATGAACGACAAAATCCCCAATTTCGGGCGCAGAGAACATCTCTCCGCGTTTGCGGCGCAGTTTTTTATTGACAGGATTTTTTAAATACAGATCGTCCCGACCGATAATCGCCGTTTTGCAGGTATGCAAAACCATGCCCTTATCCACTTTCGCTTCCGTTACGCATACCCCTTTCAACAACTCCAACCCCTCAGGCAACTTAGAGGTTGTAAGATATTCTTCCGCGAAATTTTCAGACATCTTTACAGCACGCGCGCCGTCACCACAACATAGCAGTACGCGATACCCGCCTTTCAGCCAATTTCTTACGTCTGTATATAAAGCGGGAAAATCCGTTAAATACCGCGTAGTAGGCGTAGCAGAAAAATTGTAAATTTTTAACGGTTGAAAAAAGAACGGATTGCCGGTAAACGTTTGCAATGCAATCCGTCTATATGCGTTTATACCATCTAAAAACGTTTGTAAGGAAATATATTGCGAAAGCGTAAACGGAAATGCTTCGCCTCCTTCTGCCAAACGGTGATAACGTTCTTCGTGTTCTTTATATAAAGCATTGAACTTATCCCAAAGCGCCTTCCCCTCATCAAAAACGAGTACGGAATTTTCGGGCAACAACGCAAAAAAGTCCGTCGTATTCTCCAAAAGAGGCAAAATAAACGACGAATCTAGCACAGGGGCGGAGAGTATCTCGTCAGCAATCTCCCTTGCCCTTGCGTACGCCTCCGCCGATTTGAATTGCTTTACACCTGTTTCCAAAGCCGATTTAACACGCTTGATATCCGCCTCGTTTGCAAGCACGTCTGTTGCGGCGAGAATTTGCACCGCCTTGACGTTTTGCAATCGTTCGCGCGTTACCACGTCGTAAGGCTTAATCTTCTCAACGGTGTCACCGAAAAAGTCTATGCGAACCGGATTTTCACAACCGACGGGAAAGATATCGAGTATGTCCCCACGTATTGCAAACGTCCCCTTACTTTCCACCTCGAAACTGCGAGTATAACCAAGTTCCGTCAAACGCGCAGGCAACGAAAGAAAATCAAACTCTTCTCCTTCCGCCAAAACAACATACGGCAATTTATTTGGAAATACCTGTATCAATGCATCAATTTCCGCAACAACCACCTCTGCGCCTGTACGTAAGGCGTGTATGCCCTCCAAACGGCGAAACAGCGCGTCTTTGGAAAGCGCCTTTCTGTAAAGCAAGACTTCGTCTTTTGCCGCCAAAATCTCCACTTTTTTTCCGGAAAACGCAGCGATATTCTCTGCCACTTTCCTTGCGGAAATAGCGTCGGGAACAATATATACGACAGGGTTTTCAATCAGCCCTGCCAACAAATATTTTAAGGAATCGGAAACGCCGAAAACCGCCGTAGGAGAACCTCGGCGGATATCTTCGGAAAGGGCGGGATATTCTCCCTGTAAATTTTCAAACGTGAAAAAGCCCTGTTTCATTCTATTCCTCTTAATTGAATTTACACATTACTTTGTCTATCGAAATCCCCTTAGCAAACTCCGCGGACGCTTCGCCCGCTTTTTTACAAGCTTCGGCAAATAAGGGATAATCGTCCTTTCGTATATCGGAAAGAACGTAATTGATAAGCGGAATATCCACTTCTTCGTCGCGAATACCGATACGAATTCTTGCAAAGTTCGTAAGACCCGTTTCGCCGATAATACTTCTCATTCCGTTATGCGTGCCTGCGCTACCGTTTGCGCGGATACGAACCTTGCCCTTGGGCAAATCGTAATCGTCGTAAATCACAAGCAGTTTATCTTCCGTAATCTTATATTTTGCCATAAGCTGTTTAACGGCTCTGCCCGAATTATTCATATACGTTAACGGACGGGCAATAATCACTTTCTCGCCGCTAACAAACGCTTCTGCCACCAAAGCTTCACATTCTTTCTTCTTGAACTTTGCGCCCAAGACTTCCGCCGTATCACCAACGGCGATAAAACCGACGTTATGAAACGTTTTTTCGTATTTTTGTTCGGGATTTCCCAACCCAACAATAAGATACATAGCATTTCCTCATAGAAACACGCCACCACATACCCTGCGGTGGCGCGTTTTTCTTATGTTTTTATTTAGTCGTAAAGTTTGGACATAGGTTTATCGAGATAAACGTTCTCGATAGCCGCCGCAAAGATATCTGCAACCGTGAGAACCTCGAATTTTTCGAGCTTTTTCTCTTCGGGCAAATGGATCGTGTCCAGCATAACGAGCTTGGTGATTGCAGAGTTTTGCAATCTTTCAAGCGCAGGACCGCTGAGAACTGCGTGCGTACAAGCCGCATATACTTCCGTTGCACCAGCATCCTTAATTGCTTGCGCACCCTGGCAAAGCGTACCTGCCGTGTCAATCATATCGTCGATCATAAGGCATCTCTTGCCTTTTACGTCGCCGATAATGCTCATAACTTCCATAACGTTCGCCTTGGGACGGCGTTTGTCGATAATCGCAATGGGTACGCCGAATTTCTCCGCAACCTTTCTCGAACGCTTAACGCTACCGAGGTCGGGAGCAACAACTACGTCTATATTTCCTTTCTTTGCAAAGTAACCGCAAAGCGTAGGTCCGCCGAGGAGGTTATCCACAGGAATATCAAAGAAGCCCTGAATCTGTTCTGCGTGCAAATCCATTGTAAGTACACGGTCTGCGCCCGCCGCCGTAATGAGGTTTGCTACAAGTTTTGCCGTGATAGGATCGCGAGAACGAGCCTTTCTGTCCTGACGGGCATATCCAAAGTAAGGAACGACCGCCGTGATACGACCTGCCGACGCGCGCTTTGCCGCGTCGATCATAATGAGAAGCTCCATCAAGTTATCATTGACGGGAGAACAGGTAGATTGAATAATAAATACATCTCTACCTCTTACGGTTTCTGCAATGTGGACGTTAATTTCCCCATCGGAGAAGGTGCTGACTTCAATTTCGCCAAGCTCGGTATTGAGCTTTTTCGCAATAGCCTTAGCCAGCTCGTTGTTGGAGTTACCGGAAAACAATTTGAGTTCGTTGCCGTGCGTTATCATATGTAACCATCCTTATTTATTTTTTACGCCGCTTCGCTTTTCCGCAAAAGCCGATCGTATTTTTCAGCCGTATACGTGTGAAAATGCTTACTCCGTCATTTCACACATATTATAATACCCGTTTTCAACAATTAAGTCAAGAAAAAAAGCGGACATTTTTAAATTTCTTTTTCTGCGTTTTCTTTCCTTTTCTCTTTTTCTTCTTTTTGCCTTGCGCGCATTTGCGTAAAAAACCCCGTCAACAACGCCGAACACTCCGTTTCCAACACGCCTCCTACCACTTCCGTTTTATGGTTGAGCAAATTTGCTTCCGCAAGAGCAGACGTTAAAGAACGCCCCTTTTGTTCGTAAGCGCCGAAATAGAGCTTGTCCACGCGTGCGTTTAAGCTTGCGCCCATACACATTGGACAAGGTTCGAGCGTAACATACAGTTCGCAACCGATAGGAAGTCGCCAAGAACCGAATTTTTTACACGCTTTATCGATTGCCATCATTTCCGCATGCGCGGAAGCAAGTTGCAACTTGGCGCGACGGTTATAG
>JAFTPR010000029.1 GCA_017463145.1 Clostridia bacterium | reverse complement strand
TTACCCGACTTGTAATATTCCGCGCCCGATAAATATTCCACGAAAGTTTCGCTATCGGGTAATTTCACGTAACATTTCTCCGCTTCACATTCAAAACGGATATGCTCGCCGTTCGTATAGCCGTTGTTGTCAAAAGGCTCACCGTCCACGTACAACTGCGCCGACGGGATTTGTCTATCGAGCGTTACCGTATAAATATCCGACGTATTCACTTGATCTTTACTGTAAAAAGAATACGTCCCTTCCGCCGTCAATTGTGTTCCGCTCGTATAAGCCTCGTAAGAGCTCGAACCGGGCTTTTTTACATACGTTGCCGCCACACCGATGGCATCATACGGAACAAATTTAACGTAATTTGCATTTGTCGCCGTTCCACTCGCTACCGTCATATCCCCTGCATACAGCGTCCCCGTGGGTTTCGTTTTATCGAGCGTAATTGTAGAAGTGACGGTCGAGCGATTATTTGCCTTGTCGACACAGTAAAACATATACGTCCCTTCCATCGTCAATTGCGTTCCACTCGTGTACGCCGTGTAATAGCTACTGTTCGGCATTCTCACGTAACACGCCGAAATCCCCGACTCAGAATCGCTTGCCTCGTATTTGATATAACTTGCATTCGTATGCGCACCGCTTGCAATTGTGGACGTACCCGCATAAAGTTTTCCCACCGCAGGCGTTGCGTCGTAATAAACCTTGTATTCTTCCGAGTAATTTCCTGCTCGGTCCACACTTCGCCAAGTGTGCCAGCCCGTTCCCGTTACCGCCGTTCCCGACGTATAGGTCGCCCAGCTCGTTGCTCCAGGCTTTTTATACTGGTAATACGAAATTCCGCTGCCTGAATCGGTTGCCGTGTACTTGATTGCGCTATTTGCGTAACCGCCGTTTGCAACCGTCGTTCCACTTGCATTCGTTACCGAGCCTACGGGCAATACCGTGTCGAGATATACGGATACCGTACTGCTCGATTGCGATTTTGTGTCTACTGCGTAAAAATACCACCAACCGTTCGCACCCGTAGTCGGTACGGTATAAGACGTTGCATAGGACGTCGAGTAGCTCGAATAGCTCGGTCTTTTGTAACGAATGTGCGAGAAGTTTGCATCCGTTGCCGTATAAACGATTTGCTTATTCGTATAACTACCGCTGCTGATGTTATATCCGCCCGCTTTCAGCGTATAGGTCGGTGCGCTTTTATCTACTTCAAAACGGAACGTGTACGTGTAGTACGTGTAATCGTAGAAGATATTTTTTGCATACCGACAGGTGTATTCGAGTTCGTATTCGCCGTCCGAAAGCGCACCTTCGTACAAAATCCTATCCGACGAACCAGACAACGAATTGCTTACATAAGTCGTTCCGTTTTTCGTTAATCTGAACGAACGATGGTCGCTGACGTTGATTGCGTCCACATAGATATAATAATACGTCCAGTCCGTTACAGCGTCATGATACAGCGTTGCGCTTCCGCTATTGCTGACACCGTACATATAAATTTTGAAATTGCTCGGACAGCCGCTTGAAATCGAACTGCCGTTGTTCGTACTGCCACTTGTCAAATACTTATTCGTACCGTACGTGAGTGCCGATGCCGTTTTCGTTTCCGTATTCAACGCGCCTACGCCAAGCGTTACAAAGCCGAGTGCCAAAAACGCCGACGTGATAAAAAGTTTATTCTTTCTTTTCATGGCTTATTTTCTTCTCCTTATTATTTTAATTTTTTCTTTGATTTTTGCCTACTTGCCTACCCTTTTCGTTCTTCTACGTCATTGATTACCCTCCTTGATTTTTTACATAAAAATACCGCCTATCTTGCTACGGATAAGCGGTATTTATTCTTTTCTTACATTCCCATATTCGGGGAACTTTCTTGGACATCGCCTTGAATTTGCGGCGATTCGTCCGTTATCACAAACGCGTCTTTCGTGTATATCCTTGCGCGTTCAATATCAGGGCGTTTTTGGAATTCTTCTATTGCTTTTTCTCTTTTGAAAAGCAGGGTATATGCTTTATACGGCTCGTTTATTTTTTTATAAATTGCCATACCGATATATCCGTCTTTTTGGTATTTCTTGAACTCTTTTTCGTCCAGCGTAAAATTCACCAAATCTTCCATAAAGATGTCTTCGTTTGGTTCTAAATCTGCATACTGCCCCGTAAGCGGAAAGCGTTCGTAATATTTTCGCGTTGCTTCTTTTAATAGTAATTCCATTTTCGTTCGACGTTCTCTATCGCCGTCGAAATCAATATCCGCCATACCTCCGTTTGCGCTATCATTATACCACCCCACCTTCTTCCCGTTATAATAGATGTTTCCTTGACAACCTATTCCGTCCCTTCCCACAAACGTTTTCAAACCTTTGATTTCAAAACCGTATATTGATGCCACAACCCTACCTCCTTTTAATCGTATAACAAAGACTGCTATGCCCGCCGTTTTTCCGATACCGTTGTTCGGTGGTCAACAGTCCTTCTTTCTTCAAATCTTTTATTGCCCGTCGAATGGTGGACTTCGACATTTTGAGATCTTCCGCCATCGTTTTAACGGACGGCCAACACTCGCCCTTTTTGTTCGCCCTATCTTCCAAATACAAATACACCGCCACGGCACGGTGCAATAATTCGCTTTCATATAAAAACTCATGGCGTCCCATCGGGGTTCACCCTCGGCGCGGTACGAAGCGAACTTGCAGGCTTATTCCTATCCCCTTTCACGGGTGAACGTTGCGGTTCGTGCATTTGGCTTTGCGTTTGCGACATATCCGACATACCGCTGCCACCGCTTCTTACACCGATTTCCGTCATATCTTCCATCCACTCGGGATGATATTTCAGCGTTATCGCCTCAATGAGCTGTTGCCTGTCCGCATACTCCACCTTGCGGTTAGCGTTTTCCTTTACCGTGTAAGGCTTCTTTTCGTCGAACTGTATTCCCCACTCAAAAAACAGTTTCAGCTTCACCTTCATCGGATGCGCGCCCGTCTTCATCGCGACGAACTGACCCTTGGGCATACTTTTCAGTTCATCTGGCGTCATTAACGGGCGTTCTATCATCTGCAAGCTCTCGGACGGATCATTCTTGCCTCTGCTTACGCTTCCCGACAATACCGTTCTGCTACCCAAAGCCTTTGACAACACTTCCGCAGACGTACTGTTCGGCGCAAACCCGCCGAATATCGTGAGCTGCGTATTGTCCACGATGATTTCCGCACCTTCCTTGCCGTAGTTTTTATCGAGCTGACTAAAACTTTGGATTATCGGCACAATTTGCAAGCGCCTTGAACGGGATGCCGAGAATATCATTTCCGCATCCTGTATTTTCGGCAAGGTCCCGTACTCATCACAAAAGAAAATACAACGGTTCTTGAGTTTACCGCCCATTTCATCCGCTACTGCCAATATCTCACGATAGAGCTGTTGGATGATAAGCGAAATCATAAAGAACGTGTTGGGATTTTCTTCGGGGCATAATGATAAAGATTGCCGACTTTTGAGAACAGAACTTCTCTGCGTCGATTTCCGTATCGAAACACAAAAGCTGTTCCAGTTCCGAGTCCAGAAAGGCATTTAGTCTTGAAAGCGCCGTACTCATTACGCTTGCCATACTCTGCTCCGCCGTGTTGAGCGCAGAGCCTGCAAACCATTTCGCTTTATGATCGTTCGGCAGTAGTTCCATAAGCTGTTGGAATTGATTCCGCCCTTTCTTTTGCGAAGGCGCAAGCAGTTCTTGTATCACCTTGAACACCGATACGATATGCCGTTTCTTCGGCTCACAAAACTCTGCCACAAGTAATATCGTCGCCGTAAGGATACCTTCCGCCGCGTCGTAGAAGTAGGCGTTCTGTCCGAACGATGCCGCATCCATTCCCGACAGAATTATCGTTTTGGAGATAATCTTCGCATACTTTTCCGCTTTTGCTTTATACACAAGTTGGTGCGGATATTTCGCATACAGATCCATATACTTATTTACCAAGTGCAACAGATTGTTCCCGTTCGACCTCGTCGGATTTCGCAGGTCGATTACCGACACTTCGTATCCGTAATCTTTGGCGATATTCCCGTAATTTCGCATTACGTCGCCTTTGGTATCCGTTGTTAAAAAGGAGATACCGCTTGCACAGGCGTATTCGATGCACGGATATAGCCAATACGCCGTTTTACCAACGCCTGCCGCGCCTATCATCAGTGCGTGTACGTCGCCCGTATCCACCATTGCCACCGTCTTGGTCTTACTGCCTTTACAGCCCACCACGATACCTTGCGGTAGCGGTTCTTCTATCACTTCCGCAGGCTTTTTACTGAACAGTTTTTTCTTCTTGAATACAGACATGGTAGGTCGTTTTCCGTTTTTCGCCTGTTCACGCCATTTGCTTGGCGTAAACGGGATATGCCTGTACGTTTTCCTGATTTCCGTTTTCGTCGCCCACCTTGCCGTACCGTGTTGCCCGTCACCTACCGTCTTGCTTTTGATATGGTTAAGGTCGTAGATATACGCAAGGAACGGGATTCCGCAAAGCACCAACAGCATAATTGCGCCGATAACGATTAGCATACCAACCCCTGACATAGCTCGCTTTCCTCCTCTTCCTCATTTTCCGGTTCTTCCGTTTCGTCTTCGCTCGGCACGCCATCGGGACAAACTAAATCCTCGTTCCAATCTTTATTCTTCGGAACGAGGATTTTCGTCGGTATACCTTGCTCGAACAGTCTGTCGGCTATTACGCCGTTGAACTCTCTGCCTTTCATATCGTTGTCAAAGCAAAGATATACTTTCTTGATATTCGGATTGACCTTCAACATTTGGTCGAGAACTTTACTCCCGATACCGCAACACGCCGCATAGCTGTGCATCTGCCAATCTTGCTTGTTCATAGAAATAAACGACAGCATATCTATAGGCGCTTCAAAGATATACAGCCTATCGCTTTTACCGTTCCAATGGAAGCTATATTCCGGCAACGAGCTTTCCACGTTTCCGCGAAAGTTTCCGCCTGTGCCTCGTAAACTGATATGCCGTATCTGTCCTTCTTTATCTTTTCCCACGAACGCTACGTTATGGTATTCCGCCGTTTCATAGATAAGCTGTTGCTTGGCAAAAACCGAGAATACGTCTTTATCTATCTTGCGTTTCCCTACGAGATATTGATATATCCGTCTTGTACTTTCATTAGCGATGGGAACAGTAAACGGTTTCCGTATCCGTTGCGGTGCAGGCTTTGCTTGTTTGATTTCGCCTTCGCTTCCCCCGAGCAGGAATTGCATTGCTTCGGGGAAACTCTTTTCAAAGAACTTTCTAACGAACGAAATGGCGTTTCCGCCTTCGTTCTCATAGAAATTAAACCATTTCCCGCCACGGATTTTTATCGTATCTCCACCGTGTTTCCACTCGTGTTCCGAACCCGCCGTTTCTACCTTCTCGCCACGCCGTCGAAGTAGATCGACGATATCCACTTCGCTTGCTTCTTTGATTTGTTGCTCCGTATATTTTACAAATGCCATGCTTTCCTCCTTTTCTATTCTTGTTTAATACCATGCGCACGTTTCTTCTCGTCTATCATTCGGCGGAGCTTGCTTTCCGTTTGTCCGCGCCCGCCTTTACCTTTTTCCAAGTTATCTTGCAATAATCTTCC
>JAFTPR010000028.1 GCA_017463145.1 Clostridia bacterium | reverse complement strand
GAATCGCTTTCCTCTGCTTGTCCGTTCCGGGCGCAGTTTCCGTAATACGCGCCTGCGGCGTCTCTACCGTTTCCGTATTTTTCGATTCTTTCGCCGCCGCCTGCAAATCCCGTTCAAGCGCGTGATAGCTTATACCCGTCTTGTCCCGAAGGTGTTTTAAAAGCTCCTCTTTCACGCTTTCCGTATCGGCGGTAGCAACCACCTTTAACGCCTCGTTGACAAATCTGCGCCTGCCCTCCGTATCCTTGATATCATACTTCTTTTCTAAGGCATGCAATTTATAATCCACAAGCGGCATTGCCTTATCTAAGCAAGCCTGATACTTATCTGCCCCTTGTTTCACAACGTCGTCGGGGTCAAGCCCGTCCGGCATAGGCACTACGCGTACGTTGATATTCTCGTCTTTAAGTATCTCTATCCCACGGGAGTCTGCTTTCTGCCCCGCGAAATCGCCGTCGTAGCTGATAAGTACGTTATCGGAATAACGTTTGAGAAGCCGAGCTTGTTCCTTGGTAAGCGCCGTACCCATAGAAGCCACGACGTTTTCAAACCCCGCCTGATAGAGGGAAATGGTATCCATATACCCCTCCACCATAATTACGTTGGGAATCGCTTGCTTGCGTTTGAGCTTTTTAAGCAAATTGACGTTATACAGCGTTTTGCTCTTGTTGAACAGCATTGTTTCCTTGGTGTTCTTATACTTGGCGAAATCAGACTTTTCCAGCAACCGCCCGCCAAACGCCACCACCTCGTCCATTGCGTTGATAATGGGGAATATAAGCCGCCCTGCCTGAAAATCGACGAGCCGTCCACTCTTGGCTTCCACCAATGCGCCGCTATCGAGAAGATCTTGCTTCATATAGCCTTTTTCCGCAAGATATTCGGGTAAGGAATCAAAATCGAGCGAAGCCCCAAGCCCGAATTTTTTCACCGTCGTCGGCGCAAGCTTTCTATTGGAAATGTACTGCAAATGCGCGTCCGCCCGTTCGTCCCCGCTGTATAAATTGGAAAGATAGAAGCGCGCGCAATCGAGCATAATTTTGGACATAGCATCCCGTTTTTTCTTGCGCTTGACCGCTTCTTCCGTATCGAAATTGCTTTCGGGCACTTCCATTTTTGCCCTTGCCGCCAAAATGCGTACCGAACCGATAAAGTCGGTGCTTTCAATCTCCTGCACGAATTTTACCACGTCGCCCGAAACACCGCACCCGAAACAATGATAGAACTGTTCCGCCTGATTGACGGCAAACGAGGGCGTGCGTTCGTGATGAAACGGGCAACACGCCCAATGCGTATTCCCCTTTCTATCGAGCGCAACGTAGCTCCCGATCACTTCCACTATCTCGTTTTTCTGTTTCAACTCCTGCATAAAGCGGAAGTCGAAACCGCGCGCCGTACTCATTGGCGTATACCTCCAACGGAAAACGTCGTGGGAATAAAAATACTTTCAAATACGCTTATGGCGTACCGATCCGTCATTCCCGACAAGTAATCGCAAACCACCCGTTCCTTTCCGTCCTTTTCCAAATGGCGCAGATAGGGCACAGGCAGCTTGTCTATATTTTTCAAAAAATAACAAAACATCTGCGTAAGCATTCGCTCCGAACGCTCCTGAATGGTCTTGTTTGCGTATTCGTACACCCGCTCGAACATAAACGAACGCAGCGTGTTTGTTGCCGCCATCACCTCTTCGGACATTGCCACCACCGCCTTGCCGTACGAATTTTGATAAATATCCGTAATGGCGGTGTTGATGCGGGTTTTGGTTTGGTTGCCGAGAATTTTTACCGCCTTTCTCGGCAAGTCTTTTTCTTCCAATATTCCCGCGCGAATAGCGTCCTCGATATCGTGGTTGATATAGGCGATTCTGTCCGCAAGCGATACCGCTACCCCTTCAAGCGTTGCGGGCTTTCCCGAACTTTTATGGTTCAAAATCCCGTCGCGAACCTCGAAAGTCAGGTTCAACCCCCGCCCCTCTTTTTCCAGCTTGTCCACCACGCGAAGAGATTGCTCGTTATGATGAAAACCGTTCTCTGCAAGTCCTGCAAGCACCCGCTCGCCTACGTGCCCAAAGGGGGTATGCCCCAAATCGTGACCGAGCGCAATCGCCTCGGCAAGATCCTCGTTCAAACTCAACGTACGCGCGATAGAACGGGCAATCTGCGAAACGTCGAGCGTGTGCGTTAAACGGGTGATATAATGATCTCCCTCGGGCGCAAAGAATACCTGCGTTTTATTCTTCAAGCGTTTAAACGATTTACTGTAAATAATCCGATCCCGATCGCGCTGAAAATCGGTACGGAAATCGCAATGCTTTTCCGCCCTTGCCCTGCCTTTGGTTTCTGCGGATTTTTGCGCGTACGGAAAAAGAAATTTTTCCTCGTTTTGACAAATCCGTTCCCGTACGCAAACGTTGTTTTCGGCGTCCGTGCTGTTCATTTTTACCCCTTTTTGAAAGAAAACGATTTTTTTGCTTTCGTTTACATATTATATATTCGACAAAAGTTTCTTATTTCCTCTTTTTTTTCAAAATTTTCACAAACTTTTTTTGATAAGAGCGAAGACGAAACGTATCGTCCTCGCTCTTTGAAAGAATATACCCGAAAAACAACTTAACCAAAGCAATATAACCCGAACCAGCCCCAAAGCCGTCTTTTTGGCTCTTTTCGACTCGTCGTCATTATAATACTTTGTATTTATACTGCTCCACCACTTTCGATATGCGTAAATAATCGTTTGTTAGTACCGTATCCACGCCCATTTCAAGATATTCTCTCGCATCCGCTTCCGTATCCGCATAGAATACGTTACAAATAATCCCGTTTGCGTGCGCTTTTTCAATCATCTCTTTGTTAAAGTACGGGCGGAACAGCTGCACCTTTTCCGCACCGAGCTTAATCGCCCGTTCCACAATCTCGTACGGACGGTTTTTATCGTGCCCCACACATATTTTCAAATCGGGCGCGTACGCTTTAACCGCCGCCAACGCTTTATCACTCGACGACATAAAGTATACGTACTTCTCGCAATCGTATTTACGGATAAGCCCCACGATCTTTTCCAGCATAAGATTATCCTCGTCGTGTTCCCACAGCTTGACGTGTATATTCATCACGGTATGACAGGCAAACTTTTTGAGTATCTCCTCGAAAGTAACAATCTTCAATCCCGTAAACGCTTCTGTATATTTCACGCCGAAATCGTAGCGCAAAAGTTCTTCGTAGGTCTGTTCCCAAACCAAGCCCGTTCCGTTCGACACCCTATCCAACGAGCAATCGTGCAAGGAAACAAGTTCACCGTCCTTGGTTGCCCAAATATCGAATTCTATTTCCTCCGCGCCGAGCGATACCGCCGCCCCGAATGCGGGCATACTGTTTTCAGGCGCAACCGTATTAAACCCTCTATGCGCGCAAGTACGAGGATAGGGCATAATGCCGTCGTAACGGCAAATTGCGCTCCCCGCAGGACGGTATTTCCAAGCCCGTCTGCCCTTTTCTATGTACTGCCAATGCGCCATCATATCACCGCCGTAGCCTGCGGGCTTATAGAATTTCTTCTTCGGGTCGAACTCCACGCAGACCGAGCCGATTTTGCTTTTCATATCCGCAAGCACCTCGCCCGTGGGCGCTACCACACACGAACAACCAGCCACAGGGGAATCCTCTCCCATACTTACGGACGAGCGCAGCAGATACGCGTTCGTATGGTACGCGCAGAATTTATTAATCGTTTCCAAGGTAGCGTGCGTATCCGTTCTTTGATGCGAACAGCCGATTACAATATCGACGTTTTTCCGCGCAATCGCCGCATACGCTTCGTAGAAATAGAAATCATAGCAGATTAAGAACCCGAAACGAAGCCCCTCCAACTCCAACACGTACGGTTCTTCATATTCGTAAGTATACTCCGTATCCAGCCCGTAAATACTTGTTTCCCCCGGCGTTAAATGTTGTTTGTAATAGCGGTAAACCTCTTGTCCGCTTCTGTCGAACACAACGGTCGTGTTGCGAAGCCCGCTTTTCTCCTGCGCATGGACGTTGACAACGACAATCGCCTTGCAACGCTTCGCCGTTTCACTTGCCTTGGCAAGTACTTTGCCGCGATACTTTTCAATACTTGCGAGATTATCCTCTTTCGTGGGCGCAAAGCAAGGCACGTCACAGCTTTCGGGGAACACGATAATATCCATACTTTCGTCGCATTCGTCGAACTTCTTCATTTCCCAAAGGAAATATTCCTCCGTTTTGGCATAGTCCCGCGAATACGGGGGCTGTACAATACAAGCTTTCATTACTTACCTCTTTTTATTTTTTCTTATATTATAACACGGTACGCAATTTTTGTAAAGTAAAATCGGGAAACGTTTTACCTGTTCCCCGACCTTTTTCGTATATGTTCACGCAAAATTTCCAATTTATATGTGTTATACCGTAAAACAAACAGCGGCAAGACGTTCAGCACGGCGTTTACCAACGATACGGGTAACGCCACCGCCCACCAAAAGGGAGCAAGCCTTGCAAACCCAAGCGTAGCAAATCCGATAGGGCAACTGAAAAAATGTCCAATTTCCCCATAGCGAGCCTCCAACAAATAGCGGTTCAAATACTTCTCGCTTTTCGGCTCTGCCACCGTATTTTTCCGAAACCCTGTAAAATGCCCCAGCTCGGGTATTTTATCCTTCCACTTTCGGATTTTCAACCGCTCGTAGAACGCTTTTTCCTTTGCGGAAGTTGTAAAAATTTTCCGTTCGTCTGAAACGGCGGTTTTAGGCAAAAGTCTTGCCGCGGTTGCCACGATTGCGTCTATCCCTATCACAATCGCCGTCGAGAGCGCCGTATAAAAGAAAACGGAAAAAAATCCGACGTGAAACGCGCAAGAAACAGCAAGAGCAATGAACAGCATACTCACGCCGATTACTATTATATACATCACGGCAAATATACCTCGTTATATTTTTCTTGGCAGAGCGCAAACGCCTTGTCCCGCATTTCCGCAGGCGACACGTCGGGATAGATCGGCGGAAGAATATGGAGGGTATGCCGTTGCGCAGGATAGCCGTCCTTATCCAGCAAAGCCGTATCGTTTTGCATAGTGATAAACATGGGTACAACGGGAACGCCTGCGCGGTGCGCCATTTTGAATGCGCCCACCTTGAACGGACGAGGCTTACGGTAATTCCACCACATTGCCTGTTCGGGATAAATGAGAATACTTTCTCCGTTTTTCAAAAGTGTGTTCACCGCCGTAGCAAACGAAATCATTGTGCGCTTATTGCTCGAAAGCGGCAAGGTGTTGCAATGACGGAAGAAAAACCCGTACAAACCCGGAAAGTTGGTATAATTCCCCTCCCGAATGACTTTGTACAAATATTTTTTAGGCAGCTTGTCCCGAATACACTCAAATACGATATAATTATCCATTGGAGAAAAGTGATTGCAAGTAATCACCGCGCCCTGCGCAAGCGCCGTCAAATGTTCTTTGCCCTCTACGCCGTCGATAATCAACACGCCTTTTTTGATAAGCCCTTGAAAAAACCTGTCCGCCGTAAAATTGGCAATCTTCCGAAGCAGTTTACTT
>JAFTPR010000027.1 GCA_017463145.1 Clostridia bacterium | reverse complement strand
CATTTTTTAAAGAAAAAACGCTCCGCCGATAGTTGGCGAAACGTTGTTTCTTGTATTTATTTGGTCATTTTTTCCTGTTTTACCTTATGGTCGATAATGTGACGGGAGGCAAGCTCTTCCTGCACGTCTTCCACGGTGATACCCGCTTCTGCCATTAAGACAAGCACGTGATAGGCAAGGTCGGCAATCTCGTACACCGTTTCCTTTTTATCCTGCGCCTTGCCCGCAATGATAACTTCCGTACATTCCTCGCCAACTTTTTTGAGAATTTTATCCAAACCCTTCTCAAAAAGATACGTCGTATACGAGCCTTGCGGTCTGTCCTTTTTTCTTCCTAAAAGAAGTCCGTACAAGCCTTTTAAAGAAAATTCGTGGCGTTCCTCGCTGATAAATACGGGGTTAAAAAAGCAGCTCTCCTCGCCCGTATGGCAAGCAGGACCGTCCTTTTCCACTTTGATCACAAGCGCGTCTTTATCGCAATCCGCCGTAACGGACACAACGTGCTGATAATTCCCGCTTGTTTCGCCTTTGAGCCAAAGCGTATTGCGGCTTCTGCTCCAAAAACAAGTTACACCCTTTTCAAGCGTGATTTTCAAGCTTTCCTCATTCATATAAGCAAGGGTTAAAACCTCCTTACTTTTCGCATCCACTACGATTGCGGGGATAAGTCCTTTTTCGTCGAATTTCAGTTCTTTTACGTCTATCATATTTTCACCTCACGATTATACCGTTTTTTGCAAGTTCTTTTTTGAGATCGGGAATGGCAATTTCGCCGAAATGGAACACCGAAGCCGCAAGCCCTGCGTCTACCTTTGGCAATTTTTGGAACAAATCGATAAAGTCCTGCGTTTTTCCCGCGCCGCCCGAAGCGATAACGGGTACGTCTACCGCATTGCAAACCTTTTCCAACAATTCCAAATCAAATCCGCCTTTTACGCCGTCCGTATCCATAGAGTTGACGACAACTTCGCCTGCCCCCTCGCCGACGCAACGGACAATCCATTCGATTGCTTCCAATCCCGTATCTTCCCTGCCGCCTTTGGCAAACACGTGGAACGCGCCGCCTACACGTTTAATATCGGCGGAAATAACCACGCATTGATCGCCGTATTTTTGCGCCGCTTCTTTGACAAGCGCAGGGTTTGCTATCGCTCCCGAATTGACACTCACTTTATCCGCACCGCAGGAAAGCACCCGCTCGAAATCGGCAACGCACTTTATTCCGCCACCGACGGTAAGAGGAATAAACACGTTCCTCGCCGCCTCCGTTAAAATATCCGTAAACAACGCGCGACCCTCGGCGGAAGCCGTGATGTCGTAAAACACAAGCTCGTCCGCGCCGTTATCGGAGTAGTATTTCGCAAGCTCTACGGGCGAAGCCACCTCTTTGAGCTTCTCGAAATTAACCCCTTTTACCACCCGTCCGTCCCGTACGTCCAGACAGGGAATAATACGTTTCGTTATCACTTTGCCACCTCTATTGCTTCTTGCAAATCGATCGCGCCGATATAGTACGCCTTGCCCACGATCGCGGCATACACACCCGAAGCGGCAAGCGTCTTAACGTCCTCCAACGTAGACACCCCGCCCGAAGCCACGATATCAAGCGAGTATTTCTCCGTAAGCTCCTTATACAAAGCGCAGTTTGCGCCTTTCATTGCGCCGTCTTTGGAAATGTCCGTACAAATGACCGTTTTCACGCCCAGCGCCTGCATTTTTTCAAGAAATTCGTCCAATCCGTAGCGCGATTCTTCCAACCAACCTTTAATGGCTATTTTGCCGTTTGCCACGTCTGCGCCGACGGCTATTTTCTGCCCGTACTTTTCTACGGCAGTTTTTAAAAACGCCTCGTCTGTGACCGCCGCCGTGCCGAGAATCACTCTGCTTACCCCGACGGAGAGATACGCCTCCACCGTTTCCATATTGCGAATACCGCCGCCGATTTCGATAAACAGCCCCGTTTCCGCAATCCTTTTCACAACGTCAAGGTGCATAGGTTTACCCTCTTTCGCGCCCGCCAAATCCACTACGTGGATATATTCTGCGCCCTTGGCTTTAAAATCGCGGGAAATCTGTACGGGATCGCCATAAACGGTCATCTGCGCATAATCGCCTTTATACAGGCGTACCGCTTTATTATCGAACAAATCTATTGCGGGAAAAATCCTCATGCCTTCACCTCGCAAAAGGCTTTGAGTATGTTAAGCCCTACGTCGCCGCTCTTTTCGGGGTGAAACTGGCAACCTAACACGTTCCCTTTTGCAACCGCCGCCGTCAGCGGTTTATCGTATTCCGCCCAAGCAATCAAGCTGTCCTTGCAATCCGTTGCGTGGTAGGAATGGACAAAATACGCGCAATCCCCCTCGTGGATATACTTAAAGAGAAAATGTTCTTTTTCAAAATGCAAAGCATTCCAGCCGATATGCGGAATTTTTAAATCCGCTTGAATATAACCTTTTATCGGCGCTACATTGCCTTTTAAAAGTCCCAATCCCTCGTGCTGACCGTATTCGTAGCTTTTCTCAAACAGGAGTTGCATACCAAGGCAAATGCCGAGCATATATTTACCCGATCTCGCCTGTTCGAGCACGCAATCCGCAAGCCCCGTTTCCCGTAATTTTTTAATTGCGTCGGCAAATGCCCCAACGCCTGGCAACAGGATTTTTTCGGCGTTTTGCAACGTCTTTTTATCCGACGTTACAACAACGTCAGCCCCGATCTTTTAAAACGACGATTGCAGAGAAAATAAATTCCCCACGCCGTAATCTACAATGGCTATCATTTTTTATCCTCACAAAACGCCTTTCGTTGAAGGAATTTCGTCCTTTTTCTTTTCGTCTATCGCCGTTGCCTTCGCAAGCGCACGCGCTACCGCTTTAAATACGCCCTCGATAATATGGTGCGCGTTTTTACCCGCAAGCTGGCGCACGTGCAGCGTCAACTTCGCCTCACGCGTGAACGCAAGGAAAAATTCTTCGCAAAGCTCCGTATCGAAATCTCCGACCTTAGCCGAGGAAAGTTCCAAAGCAAACGCAAGATAATCCCTACCCGAAATATCGACCGCCGCCATAATGAGCGTTTCGTCCATTGGAAGCGTGATATCGCCGTAGCGGGTAATCCCACGCTTGTCGCCAAGCGCCTTATAAAACGCCTGTCCGAGCGCAATGCCGATATCCTCCGTGGTATGGTGATAATCCACCTGCGTATCGCCTTTACACTTTACGCAAAGACCGTAGCCCGAATGTTTGGCAAAAAGCGTGAGCATATGGTCAAGAAAACCGCAGCCGCTATCGACAGCGCTTTGACCTTTCCCATCTAAATCGAGCGTGAGCGTTATATCCGTTTCCCCCGTTTTTCTTTCAATTTGTGCCTTTCTCATTTTTTTCCTCCGCCAAAATTTCCTCCACCTTTTGCAAAAAGGCGACCATTTGCGCTTTTGAACCAATCGTTACACGGCAAAATTCTTTTATCCGATCCGCCGTGAAATGACGTACCAAAACACCTTTTTCTTTCAGCTTTTTATACAGCGTTTCACCTGCCACGAGCGGTGTTTTTACAAAGAGGAAATTCGTTTTGGAGGGAAGCACGTCAAAACCGAGGTTTTTAAGCGCCGCCGCCGTATATTCTCTGTTTTCCACCACCGTTCTTACGGCATTTTGATAATACTCCGTTTCGCACAAAGCCTGATACCCGCCCGCAAGCGTCATTCTGTTGACGTTGTAGGGGTTCGTTGAATAACGAAGCGTATGCAAATCGGCAATGAGCTTTTCACTCCCGATACCTATCCCGAGCCGCGCGCCCGCAAGGCTTCTCGATTTCGAGAACGTTTGCGTGACGAGCAGATTTTCGTAAGCGTCGACAAGCTTTACCGCGCTCTCCCCACCAAAATCGACGTACGCCTCGTCTATGACGACAACGTTATCGGGATTGCTTTTTGCGATTTGCTCTATCTCGTCAAGTGACAACTGCATACCCGTAGGCGCGTTGGGGTTTGCGATAAATACCGTAGCATTTACGTGCAAATAGTCCCGATAGTCCACGGAAAAGTCCTCTTTTAAAGGAATTGTTTTATACGGCACGCCGTTCAACTGCGCAAACACGGAATAAAACCCGTAAGTGATATCGGGGAACACCGCAGGCGTAGCCTTGTCGCAAAACGCCATAAACGCAAAGTTCAACACCTCGTCCGAGCCGTTGACCGCAATGACCTGCGTAGGCTTCACGCCGTAGACCTCCGCCACCTTGGCAACAAACTTTTTACAGGTCGGGTCGGAATACAAATGCGCCTTTGCGCCCTCCGCTTTGATCGCCTCCACCACCGAAGCGGGCGGCGGAAAGGGAGATTCGTTGGTGTTCAGCTTGATATATTGCATATCGACAGGCTGTTCTCCCGGCGTATACGGCGTAAGTTCTTTATATTTATCGCTAAAAAATTTACTCATTTTAATCCTTTTCAAATCGGACGGTCGCGCTCTTGCCGTGCGCTTGCAATCCTTCTTTATTTGCAAAATACGAAATTTTATCCGCCACCTTTTCAAGCGCCTCTTTCGTATAATAGCTAAACTGCGATTTCTTCACGAAATCGTCTACGGACAAAGGCGAAGAAAACCGCGCCGTACCGCTTGTGGGAAGCGTGTGATTCGGACCAGCGTAATAATCACCAAGCGCCTCGGGGCAGTATTTACCGAGGAAGATAGAACCTGCGTGCTTTATCTCGTCCAGATACGCAAACGGCTCGTCCACGCAAAGTTCCAAATGTTCGGGCGCAATCTCGTTGGCAATGCTGATCGCCTCGGAAAGATTTTCCGCAATGATAATTTTGCCGTTATCGTCAATCGATTTTCTCGCTATTTCGCAACGTTCCAACTGCGGGATTTGCTTTTCCAATTCGTCGGAAACGGCTTGCGCAAACAAAGCGTCGTCCGTAACAAGCACCGCGCTTGCGTTTTTATCGTGTTCTGCCTGCGAAAGCAAATCGGCTGCGATAAACTTCGGATTGTTTGTGTTGTCCGCAACAACCAAAATCTCGCTCGGTCCGGCAATCATATCGATAGAAACAACGCCAAATACCTGTTTCTTCGCTTCGGCAACGAACGCATTTCCCGGACCTACGATTTTATCAACCTTGGGAACGGTTTCCGTTCCGTATGCCAGCGCAGCGATTGCCTGTGCACCGCCCACCTTAAAGATGCGCGTGACCCCCGCTACCTTTGCGGCAACCAACACGTTGGGATTCACGCTTCCCGCCTTATTCGGAGGCGTAACCATAACAATCTCTTTACAGCCCGCAATTTTTGCGGGTATGGCGTTCATCAGCACCGTAGACGGATACGCCGCCGTACCGCCGGGAACGTACAAGCCTACCTTTTCAATCGGCGTGATTTTTTGACCGATTACAATACCGTTTTCCTGCTTTAACGAAAATCCCTCGCGTTTCTGCTTTTCGTGGAACGTACGGATATTCCTTGCTGACTCTTCCAATATTTCCACAAAACGCTTTTCAGCGGTTGCGTATGCCTCGTCCATTTCCGCTTGCGTAACTTCAAGGCTTTCCAGCCGTACGCCGTCGAATTTTTCGGAATATGCCAATAGAGCTTTATCCTTGTTTTGCCGAACCTCGGCTATAATCCCAGAAACGACGTCCGAAACGTTTGCCGTTGGGTTATTTCTTGCAAATATTTCTTCCGTAGAAACTTCTTTGCAGTTTAATATTTTAATCATAATCCTTTCTCCGCTATACGTTAATCGAGCTGTTGCAAAAGCCGATCGGTCAGCGTTTCTATTTCTTTCGTTTTGAATTTGAAACTTGCTTTGTTGGCTATCAGTCTTGCGCTGATCGGGAAAATCGTTTCCTTGACTTCCAAATCGTTTTCTTTGAGTGTCGTACCCGTTTCAACAATATCCACAATCACGTCCGAAAGCCCTAAAATCGGCGCAATCTCGATAGAACCATTCAACTTGATAACGTCTATTTGTCTGCCTTTTTTTGCATAATACGCCTTGGCAACGTTGACGAATTTCGTGGCAACTTTGAGTGTGCGCTCGCCGTTATCGTAAAATTCCTTTTTCGCCGCAACCGCCATACGGCAAACGCCCGTCTTTAAATCGAGCAATTCGTACACGTCGGGCATATATTCGGCTAAAATATCTTTGCCGCAAACGCCGATATCCGCCGCCCCGCGCTCCACGTAAATGGATACGTCCGAGGGCTTAACCCAAAAATACCGTACGCCCGTTTCCTCGTTCTCAAAAATGAGTTTGCGGTTATTTTCTTCGATAGACGGACAGGCATAACCTGCGTTTTTCAGTTTTTGATATACCTTTTCGCCCAATCTGCCCTTGGGAAGCGCTATATTGATCATTTTCCACCTCCCGTTAAATCGACGAGTTCTTTGCAACGTATCTTGCCTTGGCTTTTTAACGCATTGACACTCTTGCCGTCCGCAATAAACGAATTAACCGTCTGCGCAAGCGTTTTTAAGTCCGTTGCGTCGTCGTACAGCACAAGCGCATCCACGTCAAATCCGCTTTTACATTCGCCAAATCCCTCCAATAAGTCCAGATATACAGCAAATCCGATACCGCCTGCCTTGCGATTCATACGCGCCATCAGTCTATCGTACTGTCCGCCCGAAAGCACGCCCTCGCCGATCCCTTCTACGAATCCTTTAAAGACGAACCCGTTATAGTAGTTCATATTATGTACGACGGAAAAATCCAAGCGGATTTTTTCCGCAAGTTCCGTTTTCAAAAGCAGACCGCAAACGGCGGAAAGCTCGTTATACGCTTCTTGCATGGCTTTGCTTTCGCAAAGGGGCGCAAGCGTTTTCAAAACCGTTTGTATATCCCCGTAGGTGCGGACAATCGTAAACAGTTTGTCCTTTTGTTTTTCGAGGATAGCGTATTCCTTGCAAATCTCGCTAATCCCGTGCGCATTCTTTTGCGCAAGCAAACGCATAATCTTGCCGTTAAAGCGTTCCCCTGCGCCAATCTCCTCAAAAAGAGCGGACAAAATACCCAAATGGGATACGTCGAGCACGAAGTTTTCCGAGATTGCTTGCAAGCTTTGCGCCGCCAAATATACCGTTTCGTACAGCGCGTATACGTCCGTATCGCCGATACGCTCCAAGCCTACCTGCATAATCTCTTTATACTGCTTCGTTTCACCGGAAATGCGATACACGTTCTCGTTATAGAAAACTTTGCTCGTTTCCCCGTCCGTAGCATTTTTGATAATGGACAGCGTGACGTCGGGTTTGAGCGCCAACAGTTTCCCGTCCGTATCGTTGAACGTAATGATACCGTCACTCACAAGAAAGTCCTTGTTCGCAACGTATAAATCGTACGCCTCGAATTTGTTCATTTTATACGGCGCGTAGCCGTATTTTCTGAACAGCTCCCGAAGCGCAAGCGACACGCGTTCTTGCTTTTTTAAAACTGCCTGCGTCATAGCTTCTCCTTTATATCTTATGAATGAATATGCCGCTTCTCAATTTCGGCTCGAACCAAGTCGATTTGGGAGGCATAATCTCTCCTGCATCCGCAATATCCGTCAATTCGGACATAGCCGTCGGATACATTGCAAACGCCGCCTTTGCGTCCTCGTTGCAACGCTTTTCCAAATACGTAAGCCCGCGAATACCGCCCACAAAATCGATACGCTTATCCGTGCGGGGATCTGCAATGCCTAAAACAGGGGATAAAAACTCGTTTTGCAATATGGCGCAATCCAAGCGTTTAGCAGGCGAAGCGGCGTTGCAAATTTCTTCTTTCAAAGCCACCTCATACCAATTCCCTTTTACATACAACCCGACCGTATGACGGCTTTCGGGCTTATATACGCCCGCTTTTTTCGTCACGCTGCCAAGCCGTTTTTCAACCGCCTTTAAAAATTCGTCTTCGTCCAATCCGTTCAAATCGTACAACAACCGGTTATAATCGAATATTTTCAAGTCCCTTGCTGGGAATATGACAGAAAGGAAATAATTAAATTCCTCTGTGCCGTTATAACCGTTTGCGCGCCGTTTTTGCCCTGCTTTTACGGCAGAAGCCGCGCGGTGGTGTCCGTCGGCAATATATAACGCCTCCGTCTTTTCAAACGCTTGTTCTATCGTTTCGCAAAGGGTTGTGTCGCAACGCCAAACGGTATGGCGAACGCCGTCGTCGGAATAAAAATCATATAAGGGTTGCTTTTGCGTTTCCGTTGCAAGAAGCGTATCGAGCGTTGCATTTTCCTTGTACGCAAGAAAAATAGGACCTGTTTGCGCCGAGCAAGTATCTACGTGGCGACACCTGTCCGCCTCCTTGTCCGCACGGGTAAGCTCGTGCTTTTTGATACGGTTTTCGAGATAATCGTCTATCGAAGCGCAACCGACAATACCCGTCTGCGCCCTGCCGTCCATAACAAGTCGATACAGATAAAACGTTTTTTCTTTTTCTGTTTCGTATATGCCATCCCTTTCTAAACGGCAGAGATTTTCCTTTGCTTTTGCGTATACTTCGTCGGCGTACAAATCTACGGAAGTGTCCAAATCGATTTCCGCTTTGTCCACGTGCAAAAAGGAGTATGGCTTACCCTTGACTTCTTCTCTCGCTTCCTCGCTTGACATTACGTCGTAGGGAAGCGCGGCACATTCTTGCGCGTATTCCTTTTTGGGGCGGAACGCCGCAAACGGTTTCACCGTTATCATAGCTCTTTCTCCTATTCAAACACTCGTACGCCGAACACGCCCGTGATAGCGGAAAGTTCCGCCACAATCTCCGCCGTAGCGGGGACGTTGGTTTCGACAATCGTATACGCCACCTCGCCTTTCGAGCCGTTGGCAAAATTTTCGATATTGATATTTCTCGACGAGAACGCCGTCGTAATCTGCGCAAGCATATTGGGAACGTTCTCATTCATAATACAGACACGGGGTTTTCCCGAAAGCGGCACGCCGATTGTAGGGAAATTCACGCTGTTGCGAATATTGCCGCAGGTAAGGAACTCGTCGAGCTGTTGCGCCGCCATGACCGCGCAATGGTCCTCTGATTCGACGGTGGAAGCGCCAAGATGCGGAATCGTGACAATGCCCTTTACGCCGACTGTTTCGTCCGTGGGAAAATCGGTAATATACGAAGCGACTTTCTTTTCCTCAATTGCCTTTTTGATAGCGGCAGCGTCCACCAAATCCGCCCGCGCAAGGTTGATAATCCGAACGCCGTCTTTCATTTGCGCAAGCGAGCTTTCGCAAATCATATTTTTCGTCTGCGGCGTGGCAGGCACGTGCAGCGAAATATAATCGCAATTTTTAAAAATCTCGCCGTAATCGGAAGCCTGACGGACGGAAGGCGCTAAACTCCACGCTGCCTTTGCCGTAATATACGGATCGTAACCCCAAACACTCATTCCAAGCGCAATAGCGGCGTTTGCCACCATACCGCCAATTGCGCCCAAGCCGATAACGCCAAGCGTTTTACCTGCCAGCTCGTGCCCGACAAACGCGCCCTTGCCCGCCTCTACGGCTTTGGCAACGCCCGTTTGCCCCGCAAGCGTTTCCGCCCACTTGATACCGCCGACTACGTCGCGGGAAGCAAGAATCAACGCGGCAATCGCAAGCTCTTTTACGGCATTTGCATTCGCGCCGGGAGTATTGAATACGACTATACCCGCCTTGGTGCACTCCTCTACGGGAATATTGTTTACACCTGCGCCGCAACGGGCGATTGCCCGAAGGGAAGGAGCAAACGTTTTATCGTGCAGCGAAGCGGAACGCACCATAATCGCATCCTCGTTTTCCACCGCTTCGCTTACTTCATACTTTAAGGGGGACAAAATATCCGTCCCCACTTTCGCTATTTTAGTCATCAATTTAACTTTTAACATATTTCTACAACACTATATATTATACAAGAGAAACCCGCAACTTGTCAAATACGCAAAGCATATTTTTTACTTTTTGGGGTTATTTTGCGCAAATTTTTGCATAAACGCCACAAGTTTTTCCACGCCCTCATACGGCATTGCGTTATAAATAGAGGCGCGCATACCGCCTACGGAGCGGTGTCCTTTGAGATTTTTTAATCCCGCCGCCGAAGCCTCGGAAGCAAACTTTTTATCCAATTCGGGATCGCCTGTAACGAACGTTACGTTCATCATAGAACGGCTTTCCTTTTCCACGGGCGCAAGATAATAGTCCTGCGCATCGAGATAGCCGTACAAAAGCTCTGCTTTCTTTTGATTGCGTTTTTGCATTTCTTTCAAACCGCCCAAACGGACAATCCACTCGTACACAAGCTTCGCCACGTAGATACACCAGCACGGCGGCGTGTTGTACATAGAACCGTTATCCGCCATCAGCTTGTAATCGAGCATAGCGGGCGTTTCCTTTCTTGCCTTGCCGAGCAAATCCTCCCGTACGATTACGACGGTAAGCCCTGCGGGCGCCATATTTTTCTGCGCGCCTGCATAGATTACTCCAAAACGGGAAACGTCTATCGGTTCGCTGAGGATACACGAGGAGAAATCCGCCACAAGCGGAATATCTCCCGTATCGGGAATATACGGAAATTTCGTGCCGTATATCGTATTGTTGAAGCAAATATGCACGTACTGCGCGTCTGCGCGGAAATCAGCGCGTTCCACCCTCGGCACGTACGAGAAATTTTTATCCTTACTAGAAGCAACCGCTTTGATATCGCCGTATTTACAAGCTTCTTGATATGCTTTCGTAGAAAATTGCCCCGAAAGGATATAATCCGCCTTACCGTTTTCGGAAAGCAAATTCAAGGGCACGGCGGCAAACTGCGTAGACGCGCCGCCCTGCAAAAACAATACCTTATAATTATCGGGGATCTCCATTACCTGACGGAGCAACGTTTCCGCGTCCGCAATAATTTTTTCATAAACGGGCGATCGATGGCTCATCTCCATAACAGACATACCGCTGTCCTCATAGCAAAGCATCTGATCCGCCGCTTGCTTTAACACCTCTTCGGGCAACATAGAAGGCCCTGCCGAAAAGTTGAAAACTCTTTCCATAAACCGCACTCTCCTTTAAACGGGCAAACCCGTTTATATTTTTCTAAATATTGTATCATAAAATACACAGAAAAGCAAGAAGATTAAAGGGATTTTGGCATTTTTTCAAAAAAAGAGCGGGCGCGGAAAAATTTCCGCGCCCGACAGCCGTATTTTTGTTTATCTTTCCACCCGAATAAGCGCTTTCACTTCGCCTATTTTCAAAGCGTTTAGTTTTGCAACCGCATTCTTTATCAAACTTTCCTTCGTGGTGTGCGTTACGATAACAAGCGGCACTCTGCCCATCTCCTCCGCCTCGTTTTGTCCTTTCTTCTTGGATACTTGCGAAACCTCGACAAGCGAGATATTGCATTTGGAGAACACGCCCGAAATCTTTGCAAGCACGCCTGCCTCGTCATCTACGGACAGACGGAGATAATACGCGCTTTCAAAATCGGACACGAATTTGACGCTTCCGTCCGCATTCGCCGTATTTTTGAACGTGGAATATCTAACTTCCGAATGTGTGCTTGCATACAGCACGTCGCTTACCACCGCGCTTGCCGTCGGAAACGAGCCTGCGCCCCTGCCGTACAACATAACGTCGCCTACCGCGTCGCCTTTTAAATACACGGCATTAAACGAATCGCTTACGCTTGCAAGCGGGTGCGTTTCGGGAATAAACGTGGGATGTACGCGCACTTCTACGCCGTCCTCTCCGTTTTTACCGATTGCAAGGAGTTTTAAGGTATACCCCAAATCCTTACCGTATGCAATATCTATCCCCGTGACCTTAGTAATCCCCTCGCGGAATATCTTCGTATACGGCACTTTGGTATGAAACGCCAGCGAGGACAAAATAGACAGCTTGTACAACGCGTCAAAACCCTCGACGTCGTTCGTGGGATCTGCTTCCGCATACCCAAGCCGTTGCGCCTCTTTCAGCGTTTCCCCGTAATCTGCGCCCTCTTGCGACATTTTCGAGAGAATATAATTTGTCGTACCGTTGATAATACCCATCATCTCCTGCACTTTATTGGCTTGTACACCGTCCAAAAGCGTACGAATGATAGGCACGCCGCCTACACAGCTTGCCTCAAAATACAGTCCGCAACCCGTACGCTTAGCTACCCGTTCCAACTCGTGCGAGTATTTACAAATAAGTTCCTTGTTCGCCGTAACGACCGTCTTGCCGTCACGAAGCGCCGTTAATACGTATTCTTTTGCCGCTTCGCAACCGCCAATCGTTTCCACAACAATATCCACGTTGGGATTTGCTACCACCTCTGCAATATTGCTACAAAGCACGTTTTTAGGTACGCCGAAAGCAAGTGCCTTTTCCTTATTACGGACAAGCACCGCCTCCACCGTGATATCTACGTTTTGGGTCTTTAAGTAATACTCTTTATGTTCCGTGAGCAGTTTGTACGTACCGCCGCCAACCACGCCCAATCCAAGTATTGCAACGCCTATTTTCTTGATCATACCGCACCTCCGAAAAAAAGCACCCTTTCCCCCTCTTTTTTTCTTACGTATTCAAATCGTACAGATATTTCAATCCCTTTAACGTGAGCAATTTATCCACCACGTCGATACAGCCTATCTCTTTGGAAATAATATTGCTGAAACCGCCGGTGGCAATCGTCGTAACCTCGGAAGTTTTCAATTCCTTTTTGATACGTTTTACGATATATTCCACCAAGCCCGCAAACCCGAACACGATACCCGCTTGCATATTCGTCACCGTGTTTTTGGCAATAATAGATGCGGGCGCTTCAATTTCCACCCGCGGAAGCTTCGCCGTACCATTGACGAGGGAATCGAGCGAACCTTTTATTCCCGGCGCAATAACGCCGCCGATAAACTCGTTGTTTTCGCTGATGATGTTAAACGTCGTCGCCGTGCCGAAATCCACAACAATCATAGGTTTACCAGAACCATAGCTCACAATCGCCGAAACGCAATTTACAATTCTGTCTGCGCCTACCTCACGAGCGTTGTCGCAACGGATATTCAAACCCGATTTTAAACCCGGAGCGATATGGAGCGGCTGTATGCCGAAATAAATGTCGCACATTTTATCAATCGTATAATCGAGCGACGGTACGACGGACGACACAATCCCGCCCGTAATATCTTTCGCCTTGATGCCTTTAATATCGAGCATACCGATAATTTGTTCGCCGTACTCGTCCGAAGTACGCTTAAAATCCGTCGATACACGGAAAGAAACTTTCAGTTCCTCCCCGTCGTATACAGCATATTTAATATTAGTGTTTCCTATATCTATACAAACAATCATATTATTTCCTCTTAAACTGTCTGTCAATAATTCCGATTACGCGGTGAAGCGCGGGCGCAACGAGCAAGTTTATTGCAAACTCAACAAAGAAATTGAACGTAACGATCCCCACGAGGATAAACGCAAGCAAATTTTGTTCCCCCGCCATTACGTTTACGGCTTTCATAAACAAACAACCGACAATAAATAAAAGCGTATTCACGACAGGTACTATCCCCGACGCAACGAATACCGCCGCAAGTTCGTTTTTACCCGAAATCCATTTAAAGAGCAAACCAGAAATCAATCCCTCCGCCTTAGTTTTTACGATACAAGTCAGCGTGGTCACCACAGGATCGTTCGTCCAAATCAAGACGTAAAAAGGAACCATACCCATAATGACCTGTATCAGCACCACCACGCCACAGGCAAAACCCAAAAACGCGCCGATTAACGGACCGAACAAAATTGCACCCAGCACGATTGGAATTAAGGTGAAATTTAACTGAACCGCCCCAATCGCAACCGTTCCTCCAAACGCTTGCAACACGATTACAAGCGCAAGCAAAACCGCCATGCCCGTAATCCTTTTCGCCGAAAAGAAATCCTTCTTTTCCATAATAATACCTCCATCGGGTTTCTTTGGAATACCCGTGAAAAAATGTAGATTTATCCGTTTTTTCGGTAGAAGCGCTATGCGTATTCTCCGCGGACATAGTATCATTATAGCGTATTTTTCGGATTTTGGCAACAAAATAAATAAACCTTTTTCAATTTTTTATATTTTGCCCTGTTTTTACACAAAATTTTGCGCGCGGGAATATGATGTAATAGTAAGAAAAAACCGCAGGAAAACCAAATATAAAAGCGTTTTACATATCCCCTGCGGTGAGATACAGGAGGTTTTTTATGAATTGTTGCTTATCCGGGAATACCACCCTTTGGATCCTTATCGCTTTGCTTGTCCTTGGCTCGAAAGACGGTTTCTTCTGCTCGAACGTGCTCAGCGGTTGCGGACTTCCGATTATCGTCGCCCTGTTGTTCTGCCTTTACAAAAACGGAACACTCGCGTCTATTTTGACGCCGCCTTGCAACTGTTCTTGTGGCTGCGGTTGCCGTTAATCATTTCTCCTTTGTGCTCCGCCGTTAGGCGGAAAACGGAGGCGGGAACTTTCCCCGCCTCCGTTTTTATTCGTCCAAAAAATACCGTAACAACGCAACGAGCGTCTTGCTATCCTTAATCTCGCCTCGCGCAAGCATTGCCTTTACTTCCGCTTTATCCATCCAAAGCGTTTCCAAAAATTCCCCCTCGTCGGGGCAGGCGTGTACGCGTTCACCGCCATACGCCCTGTACACGTAAATACGTTCGTTCGTGTACCCGGGAGAAGGATATATCACGTATAGAAGCTCGGCGCGCTCCGCTTTTACCCCCGCTTCTTCTTGCAATTCCCGAAGCGCCGCTTTTTCAGGGTCTTCTCCTATCTCCAATTTCCCTGCGGGAATTTCCAATACACATTCCCCGTAGGCGTATCGGTATTGCTTAACGAAAAGCAGCTTCCCCTCCGCCTCGTACAATACGCAAGCGCCGCCGCTGTGTTCGACGATTTCCCGTTTACAAGGACTTCCGCCTGCGTCAAGTACGTCGTCGCAACGGAGTGAAAGTATTTTTCCTTTATATACGTAGTTTTTGTTCACGGTTTTTTCCGTCAAATCCATCTACACTTCCTCCCGAACTATTGGCATTTTCAACAAGAAAAGCATTATTTGTTATCATTATAGCACAAATTCAAAAAATAGCCAAGATTTTTTTGTAAAATATCTTGATTTTCTGACAAATTTAGGTTATAATATATGCGTTCAAGATTTTATTCGGAGGTATTTTATTATGAAATCCATCAAAATTTCGTTGGAAATGGCGCAAAAGGTAAAAGAGTTTGTCAACGTTACGCAGAACTATTCGTTTGAAATTCTGCTTAAAAGCGGCAGATACGTTGTAGATGCAAAATCGATCCTCGGTATCTTCTCGCTCGATTTATCGCAACCGATCACGGTAGAGGCGTACAGCGACGACTGCGACGAACTTATGGAAAAGCTTAAAAAATTTGAAGCGTAAGAGTAGCCTAATACCAAGCACTACTATTTAGGCAAGTCCGCACAAACAATGCGGGCTTTTTCCTCTTTTCGCAACACGGGGGAAACACAAATGCAAATTCAGGGAGAAACATCAGTAAACAAACTCATACTGCTTTTCGTTTTCGAGAAGATGGAAAGCGCCCTTTCCGAGCGCACCGTTGTCGAGATGTGTACAGCAGGGAATAATTGGCTCAATTATATGGATTGTAAAGAGCTTTTGCCTCGTTTGCTTGACGACGGGTTCCTTTGTCGAATCTCCCCTTCCTCGGAAGAGCCTTTGTATACAATTACAAGCGACGGCAGAGAAAGCTTGAACAGCTTCTATATCAACATTCCCAAAAGCATACGCGACGAGATTTCCACATTTGTCAAAAAGAACAGCGGAAAGCTTCGCAACCGTCAGGAATGTAAATCGGACTATTATCAAAACGTAGACGGTACGTATACCGTATTTGTAAAAATTCTTGCACCCGTGCAACCAATGTTGGAATTAAAATTTGTTGTTCCAGACAAAAAGACCGCTCAAAATATTTACAAAAATTGGGAGAGCAAAGCCGCCGAGCTTTACTCTGCCATTTACGAAACGTTAGTCGATTAAAATAAAAAAATTGAAGCGCCGCCTTTTGGCGCAATAAGGAGTTATATTATGTTCACATATTCTACGAGAGGTACTTGTTCCCGCCAAATTCTGTTTGACGTGGACGCAGAAAACAAAATGCACAACGTCCGTTTTATCGGCGGTTGCGGCGGCAATTTGCAAGGCATTGCAAAGCTTGTCGAAGGTAAAAATATCGACGAAATTGCAACCATTTTGAAAGGTATCCGTTGCAAGGGCGACACGTCCTGTCCCGACCAGCTCGCGCGGGCAATCGCCGAATATAAGAAATCGAAAGAAAACGCGTAAACGAAAACAACTTCCCGCTTGGGAAGTTGTTTTCGTTTATATACTTTAATGTCTGAAATGTCTGTCGCCAACGAAGATCATAGCGATACCCGCTTCGTCGCATGCGTCGATAGAAAGTTGATCGTTCTTGCTACCGCCCGGCTGAATAATTGCCGTAATGCCTGCTTTTACACATTCCGCAACGCAATCGGGGACCGGGAACAATGCATCACTTGCCATCACCGAGCCTTTTGCAAGCTCGCCTGCGTGGTAGATTGCCTGTTGCGCCGCCCAAATACGGTTGGTTTGCCCCATACCGATACCCGTCGTCCTGTCTTTCAAACCGATAACAATCGCATTGGATTTGGTGTATTTAACAACTTTCCAATTAAACAGCAGCGCTTTCATTTCCTCGTCCGTCGGCGCGCGCTTGGTGACGACTTTTACATTTTCTTGCGCAAACAACGTTTCGTCGTAATCCTGCACAAGCAAGCCCCCGTAGACTTTTTTCATATCGTACGCACTCTTTTCTCTTCTTGCGCGGATGTCGGGCAGTTCCAAAAGGCGAATATTCTTTTTGGTTGTTAAAACGTCAAGCGCTTCTTTCGTGAAGCCCTCGGCTATAACAATCTCAATAAAGATTTTGTTGATCTCTTTCGCCGTTGCCTCGTCCACCACGCGATTGATTGCAAGAATACCGCCGAATACAGACACAGGGTCGCTTTCGTAGGCTTTGATATACGCCTCGTGCACCGTTTCTCCTACGCCCACACCGCAAGGGTTTGCGTGCTTACTTGCCACCACGCAAGGCTCGTCAAACTCTTTGACAAGCTCCAATGCGCCGTTGGCGTCGTTGATGTTGTTATAGGAAAGCTCCTTACCCCAAAGCTGTTTTGCCTTGGAAAGTGAACCCGCGCGGATAAATTCCTCGCTGTAATAGGAAGCGCCTTGGTGCGGATTTTCGCCGTAACGCATATCATGCGCCTTTTCGTATGCAAAAGTAATACTGTCGGGATAACGAATATCCAACTTCTCGGCAAGATAGTTCGAGATCATACTATCGTATACAGCCGTATGCGCAAACACTTTATATTGTAAATATTTTTTCGTATCAAGCGTAATCTCTCCCGATTCCAATTCGGAAAGGACTCTTTCGTAATCTTTGGGATCGACTACAACGGCTACGTCTTGATAGTTTTTCGCCGCCGCGCGAATCATTGTCGGTCCGCCTATATCGATATTTTCAACCGCGTCCTCAAACGATACACCGGGTTTGGAAATCGTCGCTTTAAAGGGGTACAAATTGACCGCTACGATATCAATCGTATTGATCTGTAATTTTTCAAGTTGTGCCATATGTTCGGGGTTGGAACGCATAGCCAAAAGTCCTGCGTGTACCACGGGGTGCAATGTTTTTACACGTCCGTCCAAACATTCGGGAAATCCCGTCAGCTCGCTGATACCGATTACGGGAAGTCCTGCGTCTTTTAACGCTTTCGCCGTGCCGCCCGTGGAAATGATCTCGTAATCGCAAGCAATCAATCGCTTACAGAATTCTACGATCCCCGTTTTGTCTGAAACGCTTACAAGTGCTCTTTTTTTCATAATATTTCTACCTCTGTAATTTTTTACGTGATTTTGTTCAAACTAAAAATATGGTTATTTTATACGTTTTACTTGTCGCCTATATCTTGGCAGTAAACTTCTATTCTTTTTTACTCGTGAAAGCCATGAGCACAACCGAACCCGAACAAACGGAGAAACAGGGACTTGGAAAACTGTTTGCCGCAGGCGCGTTGGGCGGCGCAATTACTATTTACGTATGTATGTTCATATTCAAATACAAACGTTCCAATTTATTGCTTATGGTAATGATGCCGCTCCTCGGCGTTTTGAATATCTATCTTTGGGTAATTTTATTTCGCTCGGGGTTTTCGTTTTTAGGTTTTTAACAAACAATATATATTATAGCACGTTTTTTTAAAATATGGAAATGAATTGAAGGCGTTTTTTGGGTTTTTCTTGGAAAAGTAAAAAAGTAACATTTTTTTGTTAAATTTTGTAATTTACAAATTTTCCTAAATTTTTTAAAATTTTTTTCAAAAATGCGCGAAAAAGATTTGACAATTTTTTTGAATAGTGCTATTATATACAAGCGTTGCCGATACGGCGCCGAAGTGTGATAAATGCGGGTGTAGTTCAATGGTAGAATTCCAGCCTTCCAAGCTGGCCGCGTGGGTCCGATTCCCATCACCCGCTCCACTTATTCAAGCGGGCGTATCCGAATGCGCCTGTAGCTCAGTTGGATAGAGCAACGGCCTTCTAAGCCGTGTGTCAGGAGTTCGAATCTCTTCAGGCGCACCAATATATGGCGGGCGTAGCTCAGTTGGTTAGAGCGCCAGATTGTGGCCCTGGAGGTCGTGAGTTCGATCCTCTCCGCCCGCCCCATTTATTTGACACATATTGGGGTGTCGCCAAGTGGTTAAGGCACCGGATTTTGATTCCGGCATTCGTAGGTTCAAATCCTGCCACCCCAGCCACATTGTGGCACAACATTTACAATAT
>JAFTPR010000026.1 GCA_017463145.1 Clostridia bacterium | reverse complement strand
AGAAAATGAAACAACCCAAACCGTCCACCCTCTAATTGAGGGGTTCGATTTAGGTTGTTACTGGTGACCTTACCGGGACTCGAACCCGGGTTTACGCCGTGAGAGGGCGTCGTCTTAACCGCTTGACCATAAGGCCGTCACCTATTTAATTCTTTCTCGTCCCTCTTACCGGGTATCTGCCGTTTCCCGTAAACGGGAACCCTCGGCAGGGCTTCGCTTCGCTCGCGCGAACCCGGGTTTACGCCGTGAGAGGGCGTCGTCTTAACCGCTTGACCATAAGGCCGCTTCAAGTTTCGCTTATGTAGTATATCACATTTTTTAAGGAATATCAACTGTTTTTATGCCAAACTTAAAAAAAATTTCAATCAATTTTCATAACGTCTTGAAAAACCTGCCCGATATCTTCCGTAAAAAGTAATTCCGCGCGATCATCCGCGCTTGTAGGAGTGCGGTTGATAACGACAATGTGACTACCGCGAAAATACCGCAGTAGTCCGCTTGCGGGATAAACGACAAGCGAAGTGCCACCCACAATAAGCGTGTTTGCACCAGAAATCTCGTCCACAGCGCGCATCACAACACCGTTATCCAAAGACTCTTCATACAATACCACGTCGGGCTTAACAATGCCGCCACAATCACATTGCGGCACGTCGAAAGCGTTTTTTACATAATCCAACGAATAACCTTTCTTACACCGCATACAAAAATTTCGCCATACGCTACCGTGTAATTCAAGTACGTTCATACTCCCTGCGCGCTGGTGCAGTCCGTCGATATTTTGTGTGATTACCGCCGTCAACTTTCCCTCCTCTTCAAGCTTTGCAAGCGCTTTATGACAAGCGTTTGGGCTTGCTTTCGGGAACAGCATTTTATCTTTATAAAAACGGTAAAATGCAGACGTATTATTTTTGAAAAACGTATGCGATACAATCTGTTCGGGCGGGTATGCGTACTCTTCGTTATATAATCCGTTTTGCGAACGGAAATCGGGAATACCGCTTTCCGTGCTTACCCCTGCCCCGCCGAAAAAGACGACGTTACCTTGCGAAAGCAACTTTGCAAAATATTCGATTTTCGTTTGATAATCCACTTTCATTACATACCTGCCCCCTTATAATCGAAAAGCGCGGTTCACCACCGCGCTTCCTTTTTTGTCAATCTTCCAAGCCTTCGTTCAGCTTTGCAAGCAACGTTTCAAGGTCTTCGCCATGTACGGCAACCGCTTGCGCAACCGTTTCACCGTGCGCCATTGCACAACCGAAACAATGCATACCTGCACCCATAAGAATTTCAGGCGCATTGGGATTAAGCTCCAAGCAGTCTGCAATCAACGTATCCGCTGTAATTTTAGCCATAACTTTTATCTCCTTTCTTTTTTTCTTAATTGTAGCACATTCACCCGAAAAACACAACCGTTTCGGCTACCGTTTTCGAGAAAAGTTTTACCAATACCAATGCAAAACCCTACGTATCCGCTTCATTTCAGAACGTAACGTTTTTCCTTGCAACAAAGAACGCATGTAATCTTGCAGAACTTGCCATTCCACCTCATACCCTGCTTTTACAACAGCTTCTTTGGAAAGTTGAATATCGGGTACACGCTTTTGAATATTATGCGCGTCCGAGCCGATACAATGCAACATATTTTTTTTCAACATAGCAAATGCAAAACGCCGCGTACTCTTGCGTATAAATGCGCGGGTATTCACTTGCAACAGACAGCCCGCATCTAACAAGGGATACAAAATAGCGGGATTATCCAACACCTGATTATACCGCTCCACGTGCGCAATAACAGGCGTATAGCCTGTTTCCTCAGCAAACGTACGTACTCTGTCAAAGAGATTTTCGCTCCATTTAACCAAAAACGGAAACTCCATCAGTACGCATTTTGTACCCTCGATCGCCAACGGGATAAGTTCCTCATCCGACAAATCGTTTATGCCTGTCATATGCACTTCTGCGCCCAACCGTACGTCTATCCCTGCGGGAATTTCATTTTTTATCTTTTCAAAAGCCGCAGACCGATATTCCAAAAACTGTTCGACGGAACGCTTTTTCGCATAATAGTGCGGTGTAAGCAAAACCGTATCCACCCCCTCCTCTTTTTCAAGAGAAAGGAGCTTTACGGCTTCGTCTTGATTTTTTGCCCCGTCGTCCATTGCGGGAAGAATGTGCGTATGGAAATCAATCATTATTTAAAATATTTAACGCCGCTCTCGAATATCTTCATATCGAAGTTACCCTCGACGTTCTTATACAGGTTATCGCCGATACGTTCGCTATGCCCCATTTTACCGAGTACTCTGCCGTCAGGAGAGGTAATACCCTCGATCGCCCACATAGAGCCGTTGGGGTTAAACGGCGATACCATGGTCGCGTTGCCGTTCAAATCTGCATACTGCGTAGCAATTTGTCCGTTTGCTTTCATTTTTTCCAACTCCGCTACGGGCGCAACGATCTTACCCTCGCCGTGCGACACGGGTACTTTATAAACCTCGCCCACCTTACAAGCGGAAAGCCAAGGCGAAAGATTGGAAGCAACGCGCAGATCGACGACCGTCGAAACGTGGCGAGAAATATTGTTGAACGTAAGCGTAGGCGAATTTTCCGTCATTTCCTTTACGTGCCCGTACGGCACAAGACCGAGTTTTATAAGCGCTTGGAATCCGTTGCAAATACCGAGCGCAAGACCGTCGCGGTTATTGAGCAACTCTTCAAGCTGTTCCGCAATATACGGGTTTCTGAACGTGGTTGCAATAAACTTACCGCTTCCGTCGGGTTCGTCGCCGCCCGAGAAGCCACCGGGGAATGCAACGATATTCGCATTCTTGATCGCTTTCACGATACGTTCTACGCTTTCCTCAATATCTTGCGCGCTACGGTTTCTAACGACAACCGTTTCCACCTCTGCGCCTGCGAGAATAAATTTCCGAGCGGTGTCAAGCTCACAATTCGTACCGGGGAACACGGGAATGAATACTCTCGGTTTCGCCGTCTTTGTTGCAATATTCGTATATTTTGCACCTGCCGTATAATCACAATCGACCGCTTTGCCCTCTGCGGGAGCGGTGGTGGCGAATACGCCGTCCAAAGCAGACAAATATGCATTGGAAGCAACGTCAATCTCTACGCTGTCTTTACCGCAAACAAACGCTTCACCGCATACCTGCCCCACACATTTTTTGAAAACGCAACTGCAAATAGCCTTTTCGTCGTTCAAGGAAACGACAAGATCGCCGTATCCCTCGCAATACAATTCGTCCGCCGTCATGGCAAAATTCACGCCGACGTTGTTACCCAAAGCCGATTTAATGACTGCCGCGCCCACACCGCCGTTTTCCACAACGGTCGCAAAAGAAATGTTTCCATTTTCGATATTCTTATATACTTCGGTATACACCTTTTTGAGCGCCTCGAAATCAGGTACAGCATTTTCATCCTTAGGCACGGGAATATGATACAGCTTTTCCCCACCTTTCAACACGTTCGTAATCAGCTTACTTGCCTTAGCGGGCGCAAGCGCAAACGAGATGAGCGTGGGAGGAACGTGGATACTTTCAAACGTACCGCTCATAGAGTCTTTACCGCCGATTGCGCCAAGCCCCAAACCGATTTGCGCGTATACCGCGCCAAGCAACGCGGAAGCAGGTACGCCCCACACTTTCGCTTCGCCCGTCATTCTCTGGAAGAATTCCTGCAACGTCAAGCGGATATCCTTATAGTTCGCGCCCGTTGCCACGACCTTGGAAACGGAAGCCACAATCGAATAAATCGCGCCGATAAACGGGCTGGTTTCCATAAGGTACGGTGAATAGCCGTATGCGGAAACGGTACAAACGTCTGTTTCGCCGCCGCAAATCTTCGCCGCCATAGCAATAGCGGGCGTACGTTGCGTTTTGCCGCCCCAAGGCATATACACCGTCCTTGCGCCAATCGTCGAGTCAAACGTTTCGGAAAGACCTTTCTTCGCGCAAACATTGAGATCGGCAAGCGTTTTTTCCGTTTCTTTAACGAAATCCAAACCGTTTTTCTTATCGAACCACGTCGTTTTCTTATCGCAAATTTCAACGTTTGCTTCTTGTTTTACGCCGTTGGTATTTAAAAATTCGCGGGAAATATCGACGATTGCTTCGCCCTTTAAGAACATTTTCATACGACCCGTGTCCGTAACGACGGCTACGGGCGTAGCCGAAAGGTTCTCTTCTGCCGCAAGTGCAATAAACGCCTCAACGTCTTTTTCCGCAACAACGACAGCCATACGCTCCTGCGATTCGGAAATTGCAAGCTCTGTACCGTTCAAGCCCTCGTATTTCTTAGGTACTTTATCCAAATCGATATTCAGCCCGTCGGCAAGTTCGCCGATGGCAACGGAAACACCGCCCGCGCCGAAATCGTTGCATTTTTTTATTTTTCTCGTCGCTTCCTTATTAAGGAACAGCCTTTGCAACTTTCTTTCAGTAAGTGCATTACCTTTTTGTACCTCTGCACCGCACGTTTCCACCGAATGGGTATCGTGCGCCTTAGACGAACCCGTTGCGCCGCCGCAACCGTCCCTGCCCGTTTCACCGCCGAGGAGCACGATTACGTCGCCTGCCTTAGGCGCTTCACGGTATACCATTTCCTTTCTAGCGCCGCCGACAACGAAGCCCGTTTCCAAACGTTTCGCTTTATACCCCTCGTGATAAACCTCGTCAACGATACCCGTTGCAAGTCCAATCTGATTTCCGTAAGAGGAGAAGCCCGCCGCCGCACGTTGCGTAATGGCGCGCTGAGGAAGCTTGCCTTGAAGCGTATCTTCCAGCTTTTCTCTCGGATCGGACGCGCCCGTTACGCGCATTGCCTGATATACGTACGTTCTGCCGCTGAGCGGGTCACGAATTGCGCCGCCGAGGCACGTTGCCGCACCGCCGAACGGTTCGATTTCCGTCGGGTGGTTATGCGTTTCGTTTTTAAACATAACCAGATACTGTTCTTTCTTACCGTCGATTTCCGCTTCGATTTGAATAGAACAAGCGTTGATCTCGTCAGAAATATCGAGATTATCAAGCTTACCGTCTTTTTTCAATTTCTTT
>JAFTPR010000025.1 GCA_017463145.1 Clostridia bacterium | reverse complement strand
TGGCTTTGCGTTTGCGCCATTCCCGACATCCCACCGCCAGTCCTTACGCCCACTTCCATCATATCGTCCAGCCACTCGGGATGATATTTTCTCGTAATCGCCTCAATGAGCTGTTGCTTATCCGCGTACTCCACCTTACGGTTCGCATTCTCCTTTACCGTGTAAGGATTGCTTTCATCGAACTGTATGCCCCACTCGAAGAATAGTTTCAGTTTCACTTTCATCGGATGCGCGCCCGTCTTCATTACCACGAATTGTCCTTTCGGCATAGATTTTAGTTCGTCGGGTGTCATCAACGGACGTTCTATCATTTGCAAACTCTCGGACGGATCGTTCTTCCCCCTGCTCACACTCCCCGACAGCACCGTTCTACTGCCCAAGGCCTTTGACAACACTTCCGCAGACGTACTATTCGGAGCAAACCCGCCGAATATCGTCAGTTGCGTATTGTCTACGATAATTTCCGCGCCTTCCTTGCCGTAGTTCTTATCAAGCTGACTAAAACTTTGGATTATCGGCACGATTTGCAATCGCCTTGAACGAGATGCCGAGAATATCATTTCCGCATCCTGAATCTTGGGCAAGGTCCCGTACTCATCGCAAAAGAAAATACAACGGTTTTTCAGTTTCCCGCCCATCTCATCCGCTACCGCTAATATCTCACGATAGAGCTGTTGAATTATCAGCGAAATCATAAAGAACGTATTGGGATTTTCTTCGGGCATAATGATAAAGATTGCCGATTTTTGAGAGCAGAACTTCTCCGCGTCGATTTCCGTATCGAAACACAAGAGCTGTTCGAGTTCCGAATCGAGAAAGGCGTTTAACCGTGAAAGCGCCGTACTCATTACGCTTGCCATGCTCTGCTCCGCCGTGTTAAGAGCCGAGCCCGCAAACCATTTCGCCTTATGGTCGTTTGGCAGTAATTCCATCAATTGTTGGAATTGATTTCTTCCTTTCTTTTGCGACGGCGCAAGCAGTTCTTGGATTACCTTGAACACCGAAACGATATGCCGTTTCTTCGGTTCACAAAACTCTGCCACAAGCAATATCGTTGCAGTAAGGATACCTTCCGCCGCGTCGTAGAAATATGCGTTCTGCCCGAAGGATGCCGCGTCCATTCCCGATAAAATAATCGTTTTCGAGATAATCTTCGCGTACTTCTCCGCCTTTGCTTTATACACGAGCTGATGCGGATATTTCGCATACAGGTCCATATACTTGTTAACAAGGTGAAGCAGGTTATTCCCGTTCGACCGCGTCGGGTTTCGCAGGTCGATTACCGATACTTCGTAGCCATAATCTTTGGCGATATTCCCGTAGTTTCGCATTACGTCGCCTTTGGTGTCCGTCGTCAAAAAGGAGATACCGCTTGCACAGGCATACTCGATACACGGATACAGCCAATACGCTGTTTTACCAACGCCTGCCGCACCTATCATCAATGCGTGTACGTCGCCCGAGTCCACCATTGCCACGGTATTATTCTTCCCGCCTTTACATCCCACCACGATACCTTGCGGCAATGGTTCTTCTATCACTTCTACAGGCTTTTTACTGAATAACTTTTTCTTTTTCGTTACGGACATGGTAGGGCGTTTTCCATTTTTCGCTTGCTCTCGCCATTTGCTTGGCGTAAACGGTACGTGCCTATACGTTTTCCTGATTTCCGATTTCGTTGCCCACCTTGCCGTGCCGTGTTGCCCGTCCCCAACCGTCTTGCTTTTGATATGGTTTAGGTCGTAGATATAGGCGAGGAACGGGATTCCGCACAACACCAACAACATAATTGCGCCAATTATTATCAGCATACTAATCCCTGACATAGCTCATCCTCCTCGTCTTCTGTTTCCGTTTCTTCCGCTTCGTCTTCGCTCGGTACGCCGTCGGGATAAACTAAATCCTCGTTCCAATCTTTATTCTTCGGAACGAGGATTTTTGTCGGTATGCCTTGCTCGAACAGCCTGTCGGCTATCAAGCCGTTAAACTCTCTGCCTTTCATATCGTTATCCAAGCATAGATATACCTTCTTGATATTCGGATTGTCTTTTAGCATTTGGTCGAGAACCTTGCTTCCGATTCCGCAACACGCCGCATAGCTATGAGACTCCCAATCTTGCTTGTTCATAGAAATAAACGAAAGCATATCTATCGGCGCTTCAAAGATATACAATCTATCACTCTTGCCGTGCCAATGAAAACTGTATTCGGGGAGCGAACTTTCTACGTTCCCGCGAAAGTTTCCGCCCGTACCTCGTAAACTGATATGCCGTATCTGTCCGTCTTTATCTTTTCCCACGAAAGCGGCGTTATGATAGTCCGCCGTTTCATACACAAGCTGCTCTTTAGCAAATACCGAGAACACGTCTTTGTCTATCTTGCGTTTTCCTACGAGATATTGATATAGCCGTCTTGTACTTTCGTTAGCGATAGGAACGGTAAACGGTTTCCGTATCCGTTGTGGTGCAGGTTTGGCTTGTTTGAGTTCGCCTTCGCTTCCCCCGAGCAGGAATTGCATCGCTTCGGGGAAACTCTTGTCAAAGAATTTCCGAACGAACGAGATGGCGTTCCCGCCTTCATTCTCATAGAAATTAAACCATTTCCCGCCCCGTATTTTTATGGTATCCCCACCGTGTTTCCACTCGTGTTCCGAACCCGCCGCCTCTACCTTCTCACCGCGCCGTCGACGT
>JAFTPR010000024.1 GCA_017463145.1 Clostridia bacterium | reverse complement strand
CACTTCGGATATTATAAAGATAGTTTAAAAAATTTCTCGGCAATGCGCCGAGAAATTTTTTTTAACATTTTTACGTAAAAGTGTTGACAAGCGAAAAGTTGTATGCTATAATGGCATAAAATAATACAGATAATACAGTTTAGGTAAACGAAAATGTTAAAGAAAAACGTTTATGAAAATATTGTTGAAGAGATTAAGAAGATGATTTTGGTAGGCGCTGTGAAGGCAGGGGAAAAACTTCCCTCTGTGCGAGAATACGCCGTGGAAAGAAAGGTAAATCCGAATACGGTGGCGAAAGCGTATGCGGAATTGGAGGCAGAAGGATATATTTACGTTCTTCCCAAAAAAGGCGCGTTCGTGAAAGGGGAAACGGGCGGCAATTTTGCAAAGCCGAAAATCGGGGATGCGGTTTTGGCTTGGAAAGAAGCGGGTATTTCCAAAGAGGAAATAGCCTTGGTGTTGGAAAGAGTGTACGGAGGCAATATATGATAGAAATAGCAGATTTAAAGAAAAGTTATGAAAAAGGCAAGGATGTCCTTTGCGGTGTGTGCGCGCAGATATCTGACGGGTCGGTGTTCGGACTTGTGGGAATAAACGGTGCGGGAAAGTCTACCCTACTTCGCTTGATAGCAGGCGTTTTGAAACAAGATAGGGGGCAGGTATGCGTTGATGGTGAACCTATTTGGGAAAATGAGGAAAAAAAGCGGGAAATTTTCTTCTTGCCCGACGATCCGTTTTATACTGCCAACGTCACGGCGGCAGGGCTTGCGGAGATGTATGCTTCCGTGTATGATATGGATAAACGAGTGTTTTTAACGTATCTTGAAAAATTTAAGTTGAACGAAAAAACACCGATACGGAATTTTTCCAAGGGAATGAAACGACAGGTGTTCGTGTCGCTTGCGCTTGCGATTGCGCCGAAATATTTGCTTTTGGACGAGGCGTTCGACGGGCTCGACCCGCTCGCGCGGCTCGTGTTTAAAAGAGGCTTGGTTTCGCTTGTAGAGGAAAAGGGAACGACGGTAATCATATCCAGTCATTCCTTGCGGGAATTGGAAGATATCTGCGATTCGTACGGTATACTCGATCACGGACAAATTACTTGTTCGGGTGAGCTTGTAAAGGATCTTGAAAAACTCCATAAATTCCAAATGGCGTTCGATAGGGAGATATCGAAAGAGGAATTCGGCTTTGAATGTATGTCCTTTACGAAAACGGGGCGGGTGGTGCAGATCATTGCCAAAGGCGACGCGGAGGCTATTGCTACAAAGATAGAGGCGTTGCAACCTTTGTTCGTAGAGGAAATCGAGGTAGATTTCGAGGAGTTGTTTATCGGTGAAGTGGAGGCGAGGGGGTATTTACAATGAGGAAATTTTTGAAATACGAATTGAAAAAGCACCTTTGGGCGTTGGTTGTTTTGTCTGTCGTTTGCGCTATTCCGTATATGATTGTCACTTCACAGATAGATACGCATTATCCGACGATTTACGGGTATGTTGACCCGTCCCTTTCTATGATAGCGGTATTTTTGGGACTGCTTTGTTTTCTTGCGCCGCCGTTTGTGTTTTCTTTTAAGATGAACAAGCGGGGCGTGGACGCATACTATGCTCTGCCATTGAAGCGTTGGAAACTGTATCTCGTTAAAGGAATTATGGGGTTACTTTTGGTTTTTATCCCCTTTACCGTTGCGTTTTTGGGCGGGTTTCTTTTCGTTGCGGGCGCAAATGCTGAAAGTCACGTATTTCAATTACGTATGTATGTTCCCGCTTATTTTGGTTTTTTGCTCTTTGGCTTGTGCCTGTATGCGCTCAATACCTTTCTGTTTACGCGCGCCAACACCGTGGCGGACGGGTTTATCTTTATGCTTGCGTATTTGCCGTTGGGGTATTTTGCGGCGGAATGGTATAATAATTTTACGGCGCTCGACGTTGGCTACAAGGCACAGGAAAGCTTGCTTACCGTGGGTGGTTTGTCCGATTTTACCAATAAGATGACTAGGCTCATTTGCGGAAATGCCGTCAAATGGAGCGCGTGGACGTTTGTGTTTCCAATAGTTCTCGGGGTTGCGGCAAGTGTGTTGTTGTTCGTTACGTTACCTTTTGAAAAGGGTGAAAATGCGGAACAGATTTCCGAAAGTTGGTTTGGATACAAACTGTTTATACCCGTATATACTGCTATGTTCTTCACGGACGGCTATCTCGATATCGGACTTTTGTGTATGATCGTTGTGGGGGCGATTGTAGCGACCGTCGTGTTCCGTCGGAAATTCCGTTTTTCGTGGAAGTGGTGGGTGATGATCGGCGGGGCGATTGCGATCGGTTTGCTGTTGAATACGTTTTCCGTGCACCCGTTTTGGAAAATAGTCGTTTAAAACTCTTGCAAAAAAAGGAAAATCGTGCTATACTGAAAGTATGGATATTTTGAAGAAGTGTAAAGATAAACGTTTATGCGTGGCGATAAGCGGCGGCGTGGATTCGACGGCGCTTCTTCATTATCTCAAAAGCAAGGAAAAGGTGTACGGTTATACGCTTTGCGCCGTGCATTGCGAACATGGTATTCGCGGAGAGGAAAGTCTTGCGGATAAAGCGTTTACGGAAAATTTTTGTAAAGACTTGCAAGTTCCTTTGTATGTGTTTTCGGAAAATTGTCCGTTTCGGGCGCAGCAGGAAAAAACGAGCTTGGAAACGACGGCTCGAAATTTCCGTTACGAATGTTTCGCTGCGCTGATTGAAAACGGAAAAGCCGACTATATCGCTACGGCGCATCATAAAAACGACGAGGCGGAAACGGTTTTGTTTCGTCTTGCAAGAGGCGCTTCGTTGACGGGCGCAAGAGGCATGACGGTAGAAAACGGGTATATGCTTCGTCCGTTTCTTGCGTGGACAAGGGCGGATATTTTGGCGTACGCCAAAGAAAACGGGCTTGCCTATTGCGAAGATTCGACGAATTACGAAACGGACGCGACCCGCAACAAATTGCGTTTGCGGGTGCTTCCCCTGTTGGAAGAAGCCGTGCCGGGAGCTGCGGAGAATTTGGCTCGGTTTGCTTCGTTGGCGGCAGAGGATGACGGGCTTTTGTACCGTTTGAGCGAAAGACTGATACGGGAAACGGAAGCAGGGTATCTCGTGGCGTTTGAAAAGGAAAAATCGCTTTTTAGTCGGGCGGCGTTGCAGGTGATGAAACGGCTGGGTGTGGAACGGGACTATACCGCTTTGCATGTAGAGAGCGCCTTTTTGTTACAGGGCAAGGAACGTGGCGCGCATATAGATTTACCGCAAGGCATTGTGGCGGAAAAAACGAAAGAGGGCGTTTCTTTTTCACTTGTAGAAGAAACGGAAGTATTTGCGGTTCAAGGAGCGGGTACGCCTGTGACGGAAATGTGCTTTGACGGGGGCAGGTATGAGGTGAAACTCTTTTTTTCACCGACGGAAACCGAGGGAAAGACGCTTCGGGTGGATAGAGATAAGCTTCCGCCAAACGCTGTGTTCCGTTTTAGGCAAGAGGGGGATATGTTTAAGCCGTTCGGCGGTGGCACGAAATCGTTGAAAAAATTTTTAAACGAACGGGAAATTCCCGTGCGGGAGCGGGCGGCATTGCCGTTGATTGCCGAAGCGGACGGGCATATGGTGTACGTTGTTTGCGGGGAAGAGATCTGCGACGACGTGAAGGTTACGAAAGATACGCAAAGCGTTCTTTATATAGCAATACGAAAGAAATAAGGAGTAAAAACACTATGGTAGAAACGCATCCCGACGTCGAGTACGTGATGTTGACAGGACAACAGATTGCAAGAAAGGTAAAGGCAGTGGCAAGGCAGCTCGATAAGCTGTACAAGGATAGGAAACCCGTCGTGGTATGTATTTTAAAGGGCAGCGTCGTGTTCTTTTCCGATTTAATTCGGAATATGAAAACGCCTCTTACGATTGATTTTATGAGCGTTTCTTCTTACGGCAGCGGTACGAAGTCGACGGGCGAACTGACGATTAAAAAGGACTTGTCTACGGATATCAAGGGACGGGACGTATTGATTGTTGAGGATATTATCGATTCGGGCAATACGTTATATAATTTGAAAAAACTGCTCAATACCCGTTCGCCGTCGAGTGTGAATATCGTTACCCTCCTAGATAAACCCGATCGCCGAGAAGTGCCTATGGAGCCTGAATATACCTGCTTTGTAATCGAGGACGAGTTTGTTATTGGTTATGGGCTTGACTATGCGGAGGAGTACAGGAATCTTCCTTACGTCGGTGTTTTAAAGCGTTCCGTATACGAAAAATAAAAAGAAATCCTGACGCACTTCAAGCGCGTCGGGATTTTTCGTGTAAAGCATCAGGCTTCGCTTTTTCTTGCGCGGATATACACCTTGCCCGTTTTTAAGGCGCAACCGTTTACTTTCGCCATTTGCGACACCGAAACTACTTGATAGTTTTCTGCCGCAAGGTCGGGCAAAAGCCGCTTCAACGCAGACACGGTATTGGGATATCCGTCGTGCATCAATACGATTGCCCCGTCGAATTTTTGGTTGAATACGCTATTGTAAACCTCCTCTTCGCTTACGCCCGACCAGTCCAACGTGTCGATTGTCCAATCGATAACCGGGGTGGTGACGAGGGATTTTACCGTTTCGTTAATTGCGCCGAACGGGGCGCGAAACAGATGAATCGGTTGCCCGTCTACACATTTTAAAAGCGCATCGGTGTTTTCTATTTCCGTCTGGATCTCCGAGGGGGAGAGTTTTGTCAGATTGGGGTGGGAGTAGGTATGGTTGCCAAGCTCGAAACCGAGTGCAGAAACGGCGTGGAGCGTTTGTAAAGAGGCTTGGTTGATAAGGTGTCCGTTGCAAAATACCGTTGCGTTTGCCTTGCAATCGAGGTGTGTTTCGTTAAAAGAGGCAAATACGGCAAGAATATTTTCAAGTGTTTTGCTCGGCGCGTCGTCGAACGTAAAAGCAATCAGTTTTTTTGACGGGTCTATTTCAGATACGTCGATATTGGAAACATCCCATTCCCCGTCGGGAAAATAGGACGGAAGCGCAATATCGGGAACGACGGGGATCGGTTCAACGTACGATTGTGTTTCAAGAGGACGAGCGGGCGGCGGCGTAATTTTGGGTGTTGCTTGACAAGCGGATAAAAGCAGTAAAAATGGTAAAATACAAGCTAACTTTTTATATCTTTTTGGCGTAAACATACTATAAGTATGTCATTTTTTCCTTGGTTTATCCTAAATTTGTCAAAATTGCTTATTTGGGGTTGACAATGTGATAGTATTGTGATATAATAAAATTCAATTGATCGGATAGAGAAATCAAATAGATAAGAGGAAATTGGGAATGGATAAAACGGAAAATGAAATTATAAAGATATGCGCGCGGTTTGGGATAGCAGGTACGTATCAATCGTACGAAGTGATTAACAGCGGACATATCAATATGACGTATAAAGTATATTTCAAACGCAACGGGGAGATTAAGGATTATATTTTGCAACGTGTGAACACGTACGTATTCAAAAACCCCGAGGACGTAATGGAAAATATTTCTTCTGTGACGGAATATATACGCGCTAAAATCAAGGCAACGGGCGTTACGGCAAAGCGCAACGTGTTGCATTATTCCAAAACGGAAGAGGGAAATTATTATACGTGGATCGACGGCGAGTTTTGGCGGTGCTGCCGCTATATAGACGATTCTGTTTCTTTTACCAACACGGACGATTTGAAGATTATCGAGGAATCGGGAAAAGCTTTTGGGAAATTCCAAACGTATCTTGCGGACTATCCTGTAAAAAATTTGCATATCGTTATTCCGCATTTTCATAATACGATTATGCGCTATGAAGCGCTTCGCGAGGCAATCGCAAAAAATGCCGCAGGGCGCGTAGATACGGTTCGCGACGTGATTGAAGGGTATGAAGAGTTGGAGGAATTGGCAACTCGTCCCTACCGTTTGCAACGTGACGGCGTATTGCCGCTCCGTGTTACGCATAACGATACGAAAACAAGCAACATTCTCTTTGATGCAGATACCTCCGATTATCTTGCCGTAATCGATCTCGATACGGTTATGCCCGGTCTTGTAGCGTTCGATTTTGGTGACGCAATCCGTGTGGCGGGGTCTACTGTGGACGAAGATGAGCAGGATTTGAGTAAGGTTGCTTTGGACCTTGAACGGTACGAGGCGTTTACCCGCGGTTTTGTTGAATCGCTTGGCGGTATGCTTACGGAAGCGGAGATGGATACGCTTGCGCTTGGCGCGGTAGCAATGACGGCAGAATGCGGCGTACGCTTTTTGACGGACTATTTAAACGGTGATAAATATTTCCGTATCCATTATCCCGAGCAGAATTTGGCGAGGGCGAGATGTCATCTAACGCTGTCGCGTGATATGGTGAAAAAGCTTGACCAAATGCAAGCGATTGTCGATAAATATGCAAAAAATAAATAAATAAATCAATCAAAACATAACGGCGTAGCGATAAAGTTTTCGCTACGCCGTTATTTTTTGATTATTAGTTTTTTTATCTTCCCGATTTGAAAATAGCCATTAAAAAAACGCCGAGATTTCCGCCTATAAAGATGCCGATAGCCATTCCAAGCAAAAACATAGATTTTCCCTCCGTAAGCAGTATGTGTTTTACCGCTTGTTTTATGCGGTTTTTGTCCGTTTGTGTGTCTAAGTTATAAAGAGGAACGGACGAATTTTTGTCTGGTTTCCACAAGGTGATATTCTTTTGTTAAGCAGATATCCACAAAGGAGGGGCTTTGCGGAGAAGAAAAAGCGATATTTCCCGACGTATCAGCTACGGCGCAATAGCCGTCGGCGCAAAGCAGTACGGGAATGCCGTAACAATAGGCGTGCGCGCGGATAAGCATAAGCGTTTTATCGCCGGCTGTGGCGAAGGGGCAAACGATAAAATCGCTGCCGCAGGTAGAAAGCGCGCGTAATACCTCAGGGAAACGCAAATCCTCACCGACGACAATCCCCATTCGTCCTGCATTTGTCGGATAAATGCGAAGTCCTGCGCCGCTGCCGATTTCGCCGTCGATTGCATTGATTCTATCCGACACGCCTGCAATTCGCCCGTTTTCGGCAACGATAACAGACTCCCGTTTATGACCTTTTGTATCCGTTATGCAGCCGCAGACAACGGTACTTTTTGCTTTTTTGGAAAGGCGCGCTACGTCCTCGAAATAGGCGGTTTCGCCTTTTAATTCCTTTTCGTAACTGACCTCGCCAAGGCTACGTAAGCAAAATAGGAGTATATCCGTTTTTTCCTCTTCATACGTTTTTAAGAATGCGCCCACCGCGCCCTGCGAAATAAATCCGATACGCATAAAACCCTCCTCCTTTATTATATCCGTTGCGTTGTAAAAAGGTGCGAAAAAACGCCCGACGAATTATATTCGTCGGGCGGGTGCGTATTATATTGCTTTGGTTATGGTTAAAAACCTGCGTTTTTAATTTCACGGTCGGTAGAACGTTTTACGTCGCGTTCGGCGATTGCCTGTTTTTTATCGTAAGTGTGTTTGCCTTTACAAAGCGCGATCTCGATTTTGACAAGCGAATCTTTAAAATACATTTTTAATGGTACGAGTGTATAGCCCTGACGGTTGATTTTACCGACAATTTTGGCGATTTCGCCCTTGTGAAGCAGAAGTTTTCTATCTCGCCGCGTATCTTTCGTGGAAAAGGCGTCCGCTTGTTCGTATCGCGCGATATGCATATTTTTTACGGAAACGTCGTCGCCTCGCACAAAACAGAAACTGTCGTTCATATTCACGTTGCCAAGCCGTAAAGACTGTATTTCGCTGCCTTCGAGCACGATTCCCGCCTCGTATTTTTCTTCTATGAAATACTCGAAAGAAGCGCTTTTATTTGTGGTGATAATTTTCATAAATCAGCCTCCGATTATTCGTTATTTTCGTACACGGTAGGGGTATTTCCTATTTTTTGCAATAGGCGGAATTGTGTTCTTCGCCTGTAAAAATCTACGTCGGCAACTTTGATTTTTAATCGTTCGCCAAGTGTATACGTTTCCGTTCTGCCAACCAGCCGCAAACGTTCCGCATCAAAGGCAAATTCTCCGTATAAGCTCTCAATAGGGATAAAACCTTCGATTGTGTTGGGCAGCTCTGCAAACAGTCCAAACGACGTTACGCCCGATATGATTGCTTCCGTCACTTCGCCGATATGTTCGCTCATATACATTGTTTTGTACAGGTCGTCCACGTCCCGTTCTGCGTCGGCGGCACGGCGTTCCCTGTCCGAGGACTGCGTGGCGGCTCGCTGAACAAAGTCGCTGTATTTTTCCGTAGCTTCGTCGTATTTTCCGTGCAATATTTCTTTGATGATACGGTGAATACACAAGTCCGGGTATCTCCTGATAGGGGAGGTGAAGTGGCAATAGCAATCGCTGGCTAAGCCGAAATGTCCGAGATTGTCGGGGGAGTAGCGCGCTTTTTGCATGGAACGGAGCATTACGCGGTTTAGTACGGGAAAAGAGGGCATATCCTTTGCCGCTTCCAAGATTTTTTGATAATCATACGGCTTCACTTCGTCTGCGCGGAAGCGCACCGTCATACCGAGCGTAGCCGCAAACGCGCGGAATGCAACCGCTTTTTCTTCAATGGGTTTTTCGTGGATACGGTAGATAAACGGCGCTTCGATTGCCGCCATATAGCTCGCCACCGTTTCGTTGGCAAGCACCATAAACGCCTCAATAATCTCATAGGAGAACGGGCGTTTGTAGTCGGGAATGACAATCTCCTGTTTTTTCTCGTCAAAGAGGATTTTGGCTTCTTTGATATCGAGCGTAATTGCCCCCTTTTGTTTGCGTTTCGTTTGTAAAATTTCTGTCAGTTCGGCAAAAAGGGCTACCGTGTCCGTAATGAAAGCGTTTTTGGCGCAAGTTTCCTCGTCTTTTTCAAGTATTTTTGTGACTTCGGTATACGTCATTTTTTTGGCTGAACGGATAATGCCTTCAACAATTTCGCTGTCTTTTACAGTACCCTTTTTATCAATACGCATCAAGCAGGAAAGTGTCAGTCTGTCCTCGCCCTCGTTGAGCGAACAAATTCCGTTTGAAAGGGCGCGGGGGAGCATGGGTAACACGCGGTCTGGAAAATACGCGCTTGTGCCACGGTCGAATGCTTCTTTGTCCAGGAGGGAGTTAAACGCAACGTAGTGCGTAACGTCGGCGATATGCACGCCGAGTAAGTAATCCTCTCCGTCTTTTTCCAAAGAAATGGCGTCGTCGATATCCCGCGTGTCCTCGCCGTCGATTGTGACAATTGTTTTATCGCGAAAATCCCTGCGGGCGGCGATATCGCTTGCGGTAATGCCGCGGCGTTGTTGTTTTTCTGCCTCCTTTTCAACCGCTTCGGGGAAATTTTCGTGTAAACGGTAAGAGCGGATAATGGAAAGTTCTGCCGCAAAAAAGTCGTCCTCGTCGCCGAGGACTTCAATAATTTCCCCGCCGGGAGATTTTCCGTAAGGATACGAGGTGATTTTTGCTACGGCTTTCACGCCGCTCTTGATTCGCGAACAATCGGCAAGCGGGATATAGATATCGGACGAATATTTCCGCTCGTCGGGCGTGAGATAGCCTGCGCGTCTATCCTTGCGGAACGTGCCTACAATCGTTTCGTAGCCACGCTGTAAAATTTGTACCACACGCGCTTCGTCGTTACTTTCGCTATATACCTGTTCTGCCAACACTACGTCGCCGTGCAATGCGCCCCGAAGAGATTTTTTCGGAATAAAAAAGTCCTTTTGGTACGCTTCCTTGTTGTCGGGAATGAGGAATGCAAAACCCCGTTCATTGCCCGATAGTATGCCTTTGATAAAGCCGAGCTGTTCGCTCGTTCCGTACCTGCCTGCCTCGTTTTGGTATATTTTGCCTTCCTCGCATAAATCCGCAAGGAGCGCTTCCAGCCTTGTTTTTTCCCGATAGGGGATATGCATTATTTTACAGATTTCGCTTGCTGTCTTTCCTGCGAACGTACCGTCCGTAAAGCAAGCGTAAACGCGTTCTTTTGCGCTCAAAATCAATCACCTCCGAAATTTGATATGTAGAGGGAATAAAAAAGGTGGCTTACGAATTAAGCCACCGAAAAAGTTTCGTTTTTTCTCAGGTCCAAAGCGATTCGATTTGAAGCACGTAGAAAACGATAGAAAGAACAATCAGGACAGCAAGGCAAATCCACGTCCATTTCTTCATTTTTGCTTCGATCGACTTACCTTTGTTCTTGCCGAAAAACGTTTCGCTTGAACCGCCGAGCGCATCAATACCGCTCGAATTGCTCGGTTGCAGTAAAACAAGTATGATAGCGGTGACTGCGGCGATAGCCATAAGTACAATCAAAGCCGTACTGAATACGAGGTGCAATGTTTCGTGCAGGGGGCTTTTGTAAGGAAGATCGTAAGTAGCCAATAAATTCATCAATTTCAACATTGTGTTTCTATTCCTTTTAATATCGGTTTATTCAAAATACTAATTGATTATAGCACACTGATAAAAAGAAATCAAGTGTTTTTTACGCGCTTTTGCGCTTTTTTTTCGCAAAAGCGCGTTTTTTGCTTATTCAATCAGGCTCTTGCCCGTCATTTCCTTGGGTTGCGCAATTTTCATCATTGCAAGAAGCGTAGGCGCAAGATCGGCAAGTACGCCGCCCTCGCGGAGCGTTACGTTCTTGTACTCGTTGGAAACGAGGATAACGGGAACGGGATTCGTCGTGTGTTGTGTGAAAACCGTTTCTCCGTCGTCGGCGATCATCTGATCGGCGTTGCCGTGGTCTGCCGTGACGAGCGCGCTGCCACCCATGGTAAGGATTTTATCCGTTACCTTTTTCACGCATTCGTCCACCGTGTGTACGGCTTTTACAGCCGCTTCCATTACGCCCGTGTGTCCAACCATATCGCAGTTTGCGAAGTTGAGGATTATCACGTCGTAGTCGCCTGTATCCAACTCTTCCAATACCTTGTCGGTTACTTCATAAGCGCTCATTTCCGGCTTTAAGTCGTACGTGGCTACCTTGGGGGAGGGAATTACGATACGCGTTTCGCCTTCGACAGGCGCTTCCAACTTGGCGTTGAAGAAAAACGTTACGTGTGCGTATTTTTCCGTTTCCGCAATATGGAGCTGTTTCAAGCCGAGCGAAGCAAGGTATTGCGGGAGTGTATTCGTGATTTCGTCCGGCGGGAATGCTACCCCGACGTTTTCAAACGAAGAATCGTACACCGCAAAACCGACGTATACGGGGGCAAGGAAACCCGTTTTTCTTTCAAAACCGAGCGTTGTGCCTGTTTTTGCGTCCGTGAACGGGAATTTTTCTTGCGAGAACATTCTCGAAATTTGTCTTGCTCTGTCGGGGCGGAAGTTGAAGCAGATAATACTGTCGTTCTTACCGATCAGCGCAACGGGCTTGCCGTTTTCCGTGAGGTTGGTGGGCAGAATAAATTCGTCCGTAACGCCCTGTTCGTAAGAGGCTTTTGCCGCCGCTTCCGCCGTGCCCTCGAATTGTACGCCCGTGCCGAGCGTGAGCATATCGTACGCTTTTTCTTCTCTGTCCCAATTATTATCGCGGTCCATTGCGTAGTATCTGCCCGCAACGGAAGCGATTTTACCGAATGCAAGCTCGTCCAACTTATCTTGTAAGTCTTTCAAGAAACCTGCGCCCGACGTGGGGGCGACGTCGCGCCCGTCCGTGAAAGCGTGGATATAGACGTTTTCAAGCCCTTCCTTTTTCGCCATTTCCACAAGCGCGTACAAATGCTCGATATGGCTATGCACGCCGCCTGTTGAAACAAGTCCGTATAAATGGAGCTTTTTGCCGTTCTCTTTTGCGGAGCGCATTGCTTTCAAAAGCTCGGCGTTTTTAAAGAATACGCCGTCCATAATATCTTTTGTAATCTTGGTTAAATCTTGATAGACGATTCTCCCCGCGCCGATATTGAGGTGACCTACCTCGCTGTTGCCCATTTGTCCGTCGGGCAGACCTACGGACATACCGCTTGCGCCGATCTGCGTGTTGGGGTATTCCGCTTTCAGCTCGTGGATATATTTGCTGCCGTCTGCAAAAATGGCGTTGCCGTTTTCACTTTCGTTGATACCGTAGCCGTCCATAATGATAAGGGCGTAAGGTTTTTTTGCCATGTTTATTCTCCTTGTTTTATTCATAATGAAGGGGGGCAGGTACGCGTTTAACGCCTCCACCCCCTTGGAATTGCCGATTGTTCTTATTTGTCGAAGTTTACAATCGTTGCGAAGTCGTTCGCTTTGAGCGAAGCGCCGCCGATTAACCCGCCGTCGATTTCGGGCATAGCCATAAGCTCTTTGCAGTTGCCTGCGTTCATGCTGCCGCCGTATTGAATACGGAGCGCTTCCGCGCATTTGGGGCAGAACATTTCGCCCACCGTCTTACGAATGAATGCAATCGTTTCATTCGATTGCTCAGCGGTAGCGGTCTTGCCTGTACCGATCGCCCAAACGGGTTCGTAGGCGATAACGATTTTCGTGATGTCCTCGATATTCTTTAAGCCTTCTTTGATCTGCGTTGCAAGTACTTCTTCCGTCTTGCCCGTTTCTCTTTCTTCCAACGATTCGCCGATACAAACGATAGGGGTAAGCCCCGCTTTGAGAGCGGTAAGCGTTCTCTTGTTTACCGTTTCGTCTGTTTCTGCGAAATACTGACGGCGTTCGCTGTGCCCGATAATGACGTATTGTACGCCGTATTCCAACAACATTGCCGCGGAGATTTCGCCCGTGTAAGCGCCTTTTTCTGCAAAGTGTACGTTTTCTGCGCCGAGGCAAATGTTCGTACCTTTAAGCGCTTCGCTTACGGCGGGGATATCGATTGCGGGTACGCAAACGACCACGTCGCAATTCGCCTCCGTTACGAGGGGAGCAATCGCCTTTACGAGCGCGACGCCCTCGGAAGCGGTGTTGTTCATTTTCCAATTTCCTGCAATAATAGGTTTTCTCATATCAGTATTCCTTTTTGTATATTTATTTCTTATTTGTCGTTCAAGCAAGCAATACCGGGAAGTACTTTGCCTTCAAACAGTTCTAGGGAAGAGCCGCCGCCCGTCGAAATGTGGATCATCTTGTCTGCATAACCGAGTACTTGTACCGCCGCCGCGCTGTCGCCGCCGCCGATAATCGTCGTTGCCTTGCCGTACACGTTTGCGAGCGCCGCCGCAACCGCTTTCGTACCCTCTGCGAGGATCGGGTTTTCAAATACGCCCATAGGTCCGTTCCAGATAACCGATTTTGCCGAAGCCACCGCTTCTGCGAACAGCTTCTTCGTTTCAGGACCGATATCCAAGCCCATCATATCGTCGGGGATATCGTAAGAGGGAACAACCGTCGTTTCGATTTCTGCGTCGATAGGGTTGGGGAATTCTTTCGCTGCCACCGTGTCTACGGGGAGGAGAATCGTCTTGCCGAGTTTTTTCGCTTTTGCAAGCATTTCGCCGCAATACGCAATCTTTTCGTCGTCTACGAGGGACGTGCCGATTTTACCGCCTTTTGCTTTGAGGAAGGTGTATGCCATACCGCCGCCGATTACGAGCGTATCGCATTTTTCAAGCAGGTTGGAAATAACGTTCAGCTTGTCCGCTACTTTTGCGCCGCCGAGAATAGCAACGAACGGACGAGCGGGGTTTTCAAGCGTATCCGCCATAACTTCGAGTTCCTTTTCGATAAGGAAGCCGCAAACTGCCGTTTTTACAAGACCTTCTTCGACGATACCCGCCGTGGAAGCGTGGGAACGGTGCGCCGTACCGAATGCGTCGTTGACGTATACTTCCGCATAGGAAGCGAGCGCTTGCATAAATTCGGGCGCTTTCTTTTCTTCGCCCTTATGGAAACGCAGGTTTTCAAGGAGTACACATTCGCCCTCTTTGCATGCGGCTACTTTCGCTTTTGCGTCTTCGCCGACAACATCCGTTGCAAACGTCACTTTGCCGTTCAAAAGCTCGTTCAAACGAGCCGCAACGGGCGCAAGCGTGAGTTTTTTAACGTCCTTTTTCGCCTTTTCAAGGAATTCCTCGGTAGCGGCAGCTTGTTCCGCTTCGGGAAGCGCGGCAACTTTGCCCTTTTCTTTCTTGTTGAGTTCGAGCTTGGAATCGAACACGTTGTGGGGCTTGCCCATATGCGAGCAAAGCACTACTTTCGCGCCCTGTTCCATAAGGTACTTAATGGTGGGGAGCGCGCCGATAATACGGTTCTCGTCGGTGATAACGCCGTCTTTCATAGGCACGTTGAAGTCGCATCTGACAAGGACTTTTTTGCCTTTAACGTCTACGTCTTTTACGGTTTTCTTGTTCATAAATTGGAAAATCTCCTTCACTTAATTTTTTCGTACGTATATATAATACCCAATTTTTCGCGGTTTGTCAACTTTTTGGAAAAATAATCCGAAAAAGATTATTTTTTTGCGGAAATTTCCTTGAATTCTTGACGAGAGGGGGGAAAGTGTGTTATAATGATACGGAAAAAACGAAAGGCGGTGCGATTATGAGCAGAGCAGATGAAATTTTTGCGCAAAATATGCAGGACATTATGGACAACGGTTTTTGGGATACCGATCTTGCCGTGCGCCCCAAGTGGGAGGACGGTACGCCTGCGCATACCGTAAAAAAATTCGGCGTCGTCAACAGGTATAATTTGCAAGAAGAGTTCCCGATTTTGACGATTCGCCGTACGGCGTTCAAGTCCTGTGTGGACGAGCTGCTTTGGATTTGGCAAAAAAAGAGCAATAATATCCACGATTTACATTCGCATATTTGGGATAGCTGGGCGGACGAAACGGGCAGTATCGGCAAGGCGTACGGCTATCAGCTCGGTGTGAAACACAAGTATAAGGAGGGCGAGTTCGATCAAGTAGACAGAGTGCTGTTCGATTTGAAAAACAACCCCGCAAGCCGCCGTATTATGACCAATATCTACAATTTTCAAGACTTACACGAAATGAATTTGTATCCTTGCGCCTATTCTATGACGTTCAACGTATCGGGGGATACGCTTAACGGGATACTCAATCAGCGATCCAACGATATGTTGACGGCGAATAATTGGAATGTTGTGCAATACGCCGTGTTGTTGATTATGTTGGCGCAGGTTTCAGGTTTGAAGGCAGGCGAGCTTGTGCACGTCATTGCGGACGCGCATATTTACGATAGACATATTCCGCTCGTAAAAGAGGTATTGGCAAAGCCCCGCCACGCCGCGCCCAAGTTGATTGTCGATCCAAACGTGACCAATTTTTACGACTTCACGACGGATAGCTTCCAACTTGTAGATTATGAGTATGAAAAGCTCGAAAGCAAAATTCCGGTGGCGATATGATACGGGCGATTGTACACGCGGACAAAAAGTGGGGGATAGGCAAAAATAACGATATGATGTTTTCTTTGCCCAAGGATATGAAATTTTTTCGCGAAACGACGAGTGGACACACCGTTGTAATGGGCGGAAACACACTTCGTTCGTTTCCCAATCAAAAGCCTTTGAAAAATAGGGTAAATATCGTGCTTTCAAGGGGGCAGGTACGGGACGATTGCATTATTGTCCGTTCGTTTGACGAACTGAAAGCGGAGATGAAACGCCGTGAAAACGAGGAGATATACGTGATTGGCGGCGGCGAGGTATATAGGGAACTGTTGCCCTATTGCCACGAGGCGCTCGTAACCAAGGTGTTTGCTGAGGGCGGGGCTACCGTATTTTTCCCGAATTTGGACGAGAAGGAAAACTTTACGCTTGTTTACGAGAGTGAAGATATTGAGGATAATGGCAACACGATACGTTTCACGACGTATAAAAACAATGCGGTGCAGCCGCTTTAAACGGAATAAGTTTAACCGAAAGGAGTATATATACAAGTGATTAGAGAAGATTTGAGAAACGTGGCGATTATTGCGCACGTAGACCACGGCAAAACGACGCTTGTCAACGAAATGTTGGCGCAAGGCGGCGTGTTCCGTGAAAATCAGCAGGTACAAGACAGAGTGATGGACTCGGGCGATTTGGAACGGGAACGCGGAATTACCATTCTCGCCAAGAATACTTCGGCGCATTACAAAGGAGTAAAGATCAATATCGTCGATACGCCGGGACACGCCGACTTTTCAGGCGAAGTGGAACGCGTTTTGAAAATGGTGAACGGCGCGCTTATCCTCGTGGATTCGGCGGAAGGGCCGCTTCCGCAAACCCGTTTCGTAATGCAAAAGGCGTTATCGCTCGGTTTGAAGACGATTATTGTTATCAACAAGGTAGACCGTCCCGACGCGCGTATTGCGGAAGTTGTAGAAGAGATGCAGCTTTTGATGATGGATCTCGATGCTACGGACGAACAGCTTGAAAGCCCCATTGTTTACTGTTGCGGCAGGGAGGGTACGGCTTCTCTCTCGCCCGATAAGCAGGAGGAAAATCTGAACCCCTTGTTCGATACCATTTTGGAAACGATTCCGCCTATGGATATGGACGTGGAGGGCGCGGGGCAACTTCTTGTTTCGTGTATCGACTATAACGAGTTTGTGGGACGTATCGGTATCGGCAGAATAGAACGCGGGGTAATTCGCGCAAACGAACCCGTTTCCATTTGTAATTTCAACGATCCCAAGGTATGTACAAACTGTAAAATTGCCAATTTGTATCAAATTGAGGGCTTGGAGCGGGTGTCCGTTGCAGAGGCGAAAGCGGGCGATATCGTTGTGTTCTCGGGGATAGACGGATTGAATATCGGGGATACCGTGTGCGAGGCGAGTAAGGTTGAGCCGGTGCAATTCGTGAAGATAGAAGACCCCACCGTGGAGATGACGTTTTCCGTAAACGACAGTCCGTTTGCGGGGAAAGAGGGGAAATTCGTTACGAGCCGCCAACTCCGCGATAGGTTGTATAAAGAGTTGCTTCGCGACGTTTCTTTGCGCGTTTCCGATACCGATTTTGCGGATAGCTTCCGTGTGTGCGGCAGAGGGGAAATGCATCTTTCCATACTCATTGAAACAATGCGCAGAGAAGGCTATGAATTTCAAGTTTCTACGCCGAAAGTATTGTATAGAGAAATAGACGGCGTTCGACACGAGCCGATTGAACGCTTTGTGGCAGACGTTCCCGAGGATATGACAGGTCCTGTGTTCTCTGCTATGGGCAACCGCAAAGGCAGTCTTGTGCAAATGACGGCAATCGGGAACAGAATGCGTTTGGAATTTACCGTTCCCTCCCGTGGACTGTTCGGGTATAAGAGTGAGTTTTTGACGGACACGAAAGGGCAGGGTATTATGAATACGATATTCTATTCCTACGAGCCGTATAAAGGGGATATGCAACGCAGAAATACGGGTTCGCTTGTGGCGTTTGAAACGGGCGAGGCAGTTACGTACGGGCTTTTCAACGCGCAAGGCAGAGGAAATCTGTTTATTACGCCGGGTACGCCCGTATATCAAGGTATGGTTGTTGGTTACACTAACCTTGCGGATGATATCAACGTCAACGTATGTAAGACCAAGCATTTGACGAATACTCGTTCTTCGAGCAGCGACGACGCGCTTACGCTCATTCCCGTATCGAAAATGAGTTTGGAAGAATGTCTTGAATTTATTGCCGACGACGAACTGTTGGAAGTAACGCCCAAATCTTTGCGTATCCGCAAGCGGATATTGGATAGCGAACTGCGCGCAAAGGCTCGGTTTAAAGAAAAGAATAAGTAATGAAAAAAGTCTATATTTTTGATTTAGACGGTACGATGATCGATTCTATGGGCGAAACGGCTTGGTATGGACGTGCGCGAGTGTATTATGGTAGACGATAGTATGGGTGCGTTGAAACCTGCCAAGGAAGCGGGAATGACGACGGTGGGGGTCTACGACGGGTTTTCGCGCGATAATGAGAGTGCGATGCGCGCGCTTGCCGATCGTTATATATATAATTTGAAAGAATTGCTTTAACGCTAACCCGAAAGCCGTAAAATGCTTTCGGGAAATTTTTATTTACTGCAACAAAACCGCGATTTCGGCGGTTTAATAAATAGGGATAAAACGAACGACGGTTCGGAGGGGTTGGAATGAACGGAACGAATATTGATTCGTTGTTGCGAAAAATCGCGCAAGGGGATAATAAGGCGTTTGAAACGCTCTATATCCGCACTTCGCGAGGGGTATACGCGTTTTTATACGGGTATTTCCATTCGCACGCGGACACCGAGGATGCTATGCAAACGGTGTACCTAAAAGTGAAGACGGGTATCGGCTCGTATCGGGCTGGTACGAACGGCCGAGCGTGGCTGTTGCAAATCGCGAAAAATCACGCGCTCAACGAACTTGCTAAACGCAAAAACACCGTTTCGATCGACGAAACCGATATACCCGTGCGGGAAAGCTTTGACGAGGGATTTACCTCGGAACTGCGAAAAATCCTCACGGAAGAAGAATACCAAATCGTGACTTTGCACGTCCTTTGGCGGTATAAGCACCGTGAAATCGCGGAAATGCTGTCTTATCCTACGGGTACGGTCACTTCAAAATATAAACGCGCAATTGAGAAGTTGAAAGCGCGCTTCAAGGAGGAATAATAATAATGAGTGCTTGGAAAAAACGTTGGAAACGGGATTTGGATATGCGCGTACCCGATTTGCGGGAGGATATCAAAAACGCGTCCATTCCCGAAACGGAAGAAAAACTGACTGTGTGGCAACGTTTTTGCGCTTGGTTGGAACGGTATAAAAGGCGTGTGGTGGCGTGTGTGGCGAGCGGTGTAGCCGTGATTGTCGGACTTTGTGTGACCTTGCCGCATTTGAAAAACGATACCTCGATTACGCCCTCCGTTACGGCGAGCGGTTCGGTCGTTGCTTTGCAAATAAACCCCGAAGTGCTCTTTTCCGTGGACGGTGACGGAATGGTGACGGCGGTGGCTTCGGGTAATGCGGATGCGGACGTGATTTTGTCCGACGAAACACGCCTTAACAGTATGAAAGGCGTGCCCGTGTACGAGGCTACTGCGATTTTTACCGATTATGCCGCAAAGCTTGGGTTCTTGGAATTGACGGCAAAGCCTGCTGTACGGGTACTCACGCACGAGGGAAAAACGACTTGGAATGAAGAGGTGAAAAACGGGTTGGAATCGTATTTCAAAACCAAGGGTGTGTACGGGGTTGTCGTTGACGAGTGTTTGCGGTATACCGAGTTTTGCGAGGCTACGGGCTTGCCTGCGTCGCAAAAGGCGGAAGAGATCGTGTCGGGTGTGCGCGCATTGCAAACCTTATACACAAAGCGCGTGGCGGAAGATAAATCGGGCGAGGAATTAAAAACGTTGTACGGCGAATTTGTTGCGGTGGAAGAGTTTGGCGCGATTTTGGATATTATGGAAGCGCTCGGAATGGACGTCACCGCTCTTCGCGAACTGCTGATTTTGCCTACGACGATTGTGGAATACGGCAAGAAGATAGACGCGTATTTGGTGCAACAGTTTGCCGATTTGGAAAAGAAGCATAACAAGGCGTATAAAGAGGTGCGCGCGGAAATTTCCGATAATGAATATGCGGCGCATTTGCAGTCCATTGTGGAGGAATACGGTTCGATTTCCGCTTATTGGGCGAGCTTGCAAAAATAATTTTTTGAAAAATTTTTAAAAAAGTGCAACAAAATCTTCGTTTCTCTTGTTTAATAAGTGCGAAAGCAAAACACAAAGCGGAAACGGAGGTTTTTATTATGAAGAAAAGATTGGCGGGGATTGCGTTGTCGTTGGCTGCGGTTGCGGGTATGAGCGCGTTTGCGGGTTGCAATGAGGAAACGGGAACGCAAACACAAGATGAAAAGAAGATTATGCAGTTGTCCTTGAATCCGAGCGTGGAGTTCGTGTTGGACGAAAATGATATCGTCGTAAGCGCAAACGCGACGAATGAAGAGGGGAATTTGATTTTGTCCGCCACGGCGTTTACAGGCAAGAGTGCGAGCGAGGCGGCGGAGCTGTTCGTGCAAGTATCCGAGGAAACGGGATTTTTGGTGAAAGGCAATGTCAAGTCGGACGAAAATGAGATTAAAGTTTCCTTCTCGGGGGATACCGAAGAGGCGAAAAAACTGTACGATACAGTCAAGGGCGAAATACAATCGTACGTCACGGAAAACGGTTTGACGGCAAAGGTAGAGCAATCACAGGCGATAGCGAAAGAGGGGCTTGAAAAACTTGTTGCCGAGTGTGCGCCTCACCTCACGGAGGAAGAGATTAAGGCTATGAGCTATACTGAGCTTATGGAAGTCTTGCTTGCGTCCCGTAAGGAAACGGCGGAGTTGTATTCGCAGGAATTGAAGAATGCATACTATTCCGCAAAGGCATTTGCGATTGAACAAGCGGAATTGGAAACGCTCAAAACGCATTTGTCTTCTACGCAAAAGCTTGCGTATACGGTGGCGTATACGGGGTATACCAATGCAGTATCGCTCATTGAACAAACGCGTTTGAACTTGCTCGTCAACGAGGATAGCCCCTATCAGCTTGCGCTGGTAGAGTTCCGCGAAGCAAAAGCAGACTATCTCGCGTATAGAAATTACGTAGCTTCCTTGGAAGAAACGGAAGTGACGGAAGAGATGACGGAAATGCTTGCGCAGTACGACGTGGCGTTGGAACGCACGGAAACGGCGCTTGATAAGGCGGGAAAAGATGCGAATCTCGCGCTCGATACCGCAAAGGCACAGTTAAAGGTTGCCTACGACGCAGTTGTGAAAATATTAGACGACGCGTCGGTTAACGCCAATGCATACGCAGACGAAATATCCGCCAATGCCAAGACGGCAACAGAAACGTTCTTTGCTCAATTTGAAACCCAACACGCAAAAGCAAAGGAAAGGGCAAAAAACGAGTGGTCGGATATGAGAGATAAAATGCAAAAGACGGAAGAATAATAAACCATTACGATTATTCCACCCAACCCTTATCCCTGAAACGCCTTGACGGTCGAGCCGTCGGGGCGTTTTTTACGCGCGCGCACGCGTATACACGCGTATATATAAATAAGGAAGTAAAAACAAACCCTGTATGCATTTTTTAGGAAAAATATGCATTTTTTTAAAAAAAATTAAAAAAATTTCAAAATATTTCCTTTAAACGCTTGACAGGAGCTTTACAATTTGGTATTATAGTTAGGCTGCGATAAAATGCGGTGTGTATGGGCAGATACGGGAAGTTACTGAAATTCCAAGGCGAAAAGCCCCTTGGCAGATAATTTCCGTTGACAAAAGTGGGAACTCGATTCCTGCGACTAACCGAGGCTTTTGCGTGGAACGCTCGGGCAAAAAATGGGTGTTCTTATTTTACGGGTAGCCTCGATACACACGGGTGAGTTGACGCAGTAAAATAAAATGTTAGTATAAACAGTTAAAGGAGTAACGAAAAATGGCAGTTCAAAAGATCAGAATTAAGTTGGCGGCATACGACCACGAACTTGTAGACGAAGCGGCAAGCCGTATCGTCGAAACAATGAAGAAGAGCGGAGCAAAGATCTCCGGTCCTATTCCCCTTCCTACGGAAAGAGAGATCGTAACGATCCTCCGTTCCCCCCACAAGTATAAAGATTCGCGCGAGCAGTTCGAGATGAGAACGTACAAGAGAATTATCGACATCTATTCGCCGAACGCAAAGCTGCTTGATTCCATTCACCTCCCCACAGGCGTGGATATCAAGATTAAGCTCTAACAACATTTCATTTGCCGAGAAATACTTTTAAAGGTATTCGAGATAAAAAACTATAAGGAGTGAACTTTATCAATGAATAAAGCAATCATCGGTCGCAAAGTGGGTATGACCCAAATCTTTGCAGAAGACGGAAAATTGATCCCCGTCACGGTAGTAGAAGCGGGCCCTTGCCCCGTAGTGCAGGTAAAGACGGTTGAAAACGACGGCTATGCTGCGTTGAAGCTCGGATTTATCGAAGTGAGTGAAAAGGCGCTTACGAAGCCCGAACTCGGTCAATTCAAGAAAGCGGGCGTTAAACCCCACAAAGTCTTGAAAGAGATCAGGGTAGAGAATGCGGAAACGTATACGGTCGGCGACGAGCTGAAAGCAAGCGTGTTCGCAGCAGGCGACAAAGTGGACGTTTCGGGCGTTACGAAAGGTCACGGTTTCACGGGCGTAATCAAGAGATGGAACCAACAGAGATTGAAGATGACGCACGGTACCGGCCCCGTACACAGAGAACCCGGTTCTATGGGTCCTATCAGCTCCCCGTCGAGAGTGTTCAAGAATAAGCACCTCGCAGGTCAGTACGGTGTGGAAAACGTAACGATCCAAAACCTCGAAGTGGTAAAGGTAGACGTAGAGAGAAACGCGATCCTTATTAAGGGCGCTATCCCCGGCCCGAAGGGCAGTATCGTTACCGTTTCGGACAGCGTGAAGAGCAAATAAGGAGAGACAGAAATGGCGGTTATTAAAGTATTGAATATGACCGGCGCGGAAGTAGGCGAAATCGAACTTAACGATAACGTTTTCGGCGTCGAATATAAAGAAGCTTTGATTCATCAGGCAGTCGTGACCCGTCTTGCCAACGAAAGACAAGGAACGAAATCGACGCTTACGAGAACGGAAGTTCGCGGCGGCGGTATCAAACCTTGGAGACAGAAAGGTACGGGCCGTGCGCGTCAAGGTTCGATCCGCGCTCCCCAATGGATTAAGGGCGGCGTAGTATTCGCGCCCAAGTCCCGCGACTTTTCTAAGAAAATGAACGAGAAAGCAAAGAAAGCGGCGCTTTTGTCCGCGCTTTCCAAGAAAGTTGCCGACGGCGAATTTATCGTTGTGGACGAGCTGAAAGTTTCCGCTCCCAAGACGAAGGAGATGGCGGCGTTCCAAAAGGCGCTCGGTTTGAATAAGACTGCGCTCGTAGTAATGGATAACGACGATTGCAACGTTATTCGCGCTGCGGCGAACCTTCCCAAACTTGCAACGCTTCCCCTTGCGCAACTTAGCACCTACGAAGTCGTAGCGAACAACAAGATCGTTATGACGAAAGCGGCGGTTGAAAAATTCCAGGAGGTCAACGCGTAATGTTTGCAGAAGATATCATCATTAAGCCCGTCCTTACCGAAAAAGGTTACGACGGCATCGCGGATAAGAAGTATACGTTCTACGTAAAGAAAGACGCGAACAAGACGGAAATCAAATTGGCGGTTGAAAAACTTTTCGGCGTACAGGTTGCAAAAGTAAACACCGTAAATTGCAAAGGCAAGCTCAAAAGAATGGGCAGAAACGAGGGCTACACGCCTGATCGCAAGAAAGCGATCGTTACGCTCAAAGAAGATAGCAAGGCTATCGAATTCTTCGAGTCGTTGACTTAATAGGAGGATAAAGAAATGGCTATTAAATCGTATAAACCCACTTCGGCAGGTCGCCGTTTCGTAACCGTTTTGACGAACGACGATTTGACGGGGGATAAGCCCGAAAAATCGCTTATGCACGACCAACGTCATAGCGGCGGTCGTAACAATGCGGGCAGAATCACGACAAGACATATCGGCGGCGGCAACCGCAGAAAGTATCGTATTATCGACTTCAAAAGACAAAAGGACGGTATTCCCGCAACGGTTAAGAGTATTCAATACGACCCCAACCGTAGCGCGCACATTGCGCTCCTTGTTTACGCAGACGGCGTTAAGAGCTATATCCTCGCGCCTGTTGGCTTGAACGTAGGGGACAAGGTAATGAGCGGACCTACCGCAGATATCAAGGTCGGTAACACGCTTCCCCTTGAAAACATTCCCGTCGGTACGATGGTACACAACATCGAACTTACGCCGGGCAAGGGCGGTCAGATCGCAAGAAGCGCAGGTATCTCCGCGCAGATCATGGCTGTTGAAGGTAAGTACGCTACGATCAGAATGCCGAGCGGCGAAATGAGATACATTCTCTTGAAGTGCCGCGCGACGATCGGTCAAGTAGGTAACGTAGACCACGAACTCGTTTCCCTCGGTAAGGCAGGTAAAGCAAGATACCTCGGTTTAAGACCGGAAGTCAGAGGTTCGGTAATGAACCCTGTTGACCACCCTCACGGCGGTGGTGAAGGCAAGTCGCCTATCGGTCACGCAGGTCCTTTGACGCCTTGGGGCAAGCCTGCTCTCGGTTACAAGACGAGAAAGAAGAAGAATGCAACGAACAAGTTCATTCTCAAGAGAATTAACTAATCGGAGTGATTGAAAAATGTCAAGAAGCGTTAAGAAAGGACCTTACGTCGAAGCCAAGCTTTTCAGCAGAATTCAGGCGATGAACGAGGCGAACGAGAAAAAGGTTTTGAAAACTTGGTCGAGGGCGTCTACCATTTTCCCCGATTTCGTAGGACACACGATTGCCGTTTACGACGGACGTAAGCACGTACCCGTATACGTAACGGAAGATATGATCGGTCATAAACTCGGTGAGTTTGCGCCGACGAGAACGTTCCACGGTCATACCGCGAAAACGACTACCCCGGGTAAATAAGGAGAAATAAGCAATGGCAACGAATATGAAGAAAAAGACGGGAAGGGTTGCGGAAAAAAGAGAAAAGCGCCCTTACGCAGTCGCTAAATATATCAGAGTTTCCCCTT
>JAFTPR010000023.1 GCA_017463145.1 Clostridia bacterium | reverse complement strand
TTTGCAACGGCGGGTATTTTCTATTGTATCAAATCTTTGATTACCTCGCTTGCTATAATCAGCCCTGCAACCGAAGGCACGAATGCTATGCTTGCAGGAACGGGTTTTTCGACCGCATTTTCACAAGCAGTCGGCTTTTTCGCCTCTTCCTTCGAGTACACCACTTTCACGCCCTCTATGCCCTGTTTTTTCAGTTCTCGGCGCATCACACGCGCAAGCGGACAAACGGAAGTTTTAGCAATATCCGCCACAGCAAACGCAGTCGGGTCAAGCTTATTTCCCGCGCCCATGGCAGAAATCACGGGCGTACCGACCTCTTTCGCTTGCTTAATCAATGCCACTTTCCCCGTAACGGTATCAATGGCATCCACAACGTAGTCATAGGCGGAAAAATCAAATAAATCCGCTGTTTCGGGTAGAAAAAAGACGTTATGCGTACGCACACAAATAGCAGGGTTAATGTCCAAAACGCGCGCCTTTGCCACCTCTGTTTTATATTGCCCCACCGTCGAATGGAGCGCAATAATTTGGCGGTTGATATTGGACAGAGATACCACGTCGTTATCAATCAAATCGAGCGCGCCCACGCCGCTTCTTGCAAGCGCTTCCACGACGTAACCGCCAACCCCGCCGATACCGAACACGGCGACCCGCTTGCTTTGAAGTTTTTTCATTGCCTCTGCTCCGAGGAGCGTTTCCGTCCGAGAAAAAATCTCCATATTACCCTCCCCAAGCCGCAGGAAGCGTGCGGTTTGCCTTGAACCAATCGGTATCCTTAAACAGCGTGGCATTGTTGGAACAGCGTATTGAAATTTCACCGTTTTTGGAATAGACGACGATATTACCGTTCATAGAAGTATACCCCTCGTCAGCCTCGGAAACGACTGTCGTTACGTACACCCTATCGGTGTACGGAGCAATTCTGTCTACAAACGCTTGCGAGGGAAACATATTTGCCACGTTGTCCGTATATTCGTCGCTGCCGCAACAACAGCATACGCAAACGATATCGGGGTCGATTGCATGGAGCAGTTCCGTCGTGGAAGAGGTCGGACTGCCGTGATGTCCGCCCTTATACAGCACGCATTTCGGCAAATCGTTTTCCTTGACGAGGGAAGCCTCGCCGTCCTTTTCAAGATCACCCGTAAACAGGTAATTATTCTCCCCCTCCGTCAACAGCATGCAAACGGAATAATCGTTTTCGTCGCTTGTTTGCGTTTCGTAAAATTCTTGATAGAGAATTTGCATTGTAACGCCTGTACCCAGCGTATAGCTTCGGCTTGCGCCGTTTGCATTGTTCCAACATTCAAGTGCCGTATAATGCTTTGCCCCTGCTTCCACTTCCGCGTCCCGTAAGGTCTCATAGTCTTTGCGTATCTGTGAATTGGTATTATATAAGGGATAATCGATAATCGTTTCGCAAACAAAACTCTCGAAAATGCCCGCCGCTTTTGTCGTACCCACAAAACCTGCGATATGGTCTTGGTGCGCATGCGTGGCAATCACGTATTCCAATACGCCGTCCGTACAAAAATTCTGCACGTACGGTACTATCGCCGCGGCAGAGCCTTTTCTTGAACCTGCGTCAATCAACACCTCGGTATTGCCCACCTTAACGAGCGTACAATCGCCTGTGTATTCGTTGCCAAGTTCGAGGAAATGTATACTTACACTACTGCCCGAAATCTCGCTTATCACTTCTTCGGTAAACGCACCGCCCTGCCCCTCCACCGTTTGAGAGGAATCTTTCGTCCCGTTTGCTCCCGTATTCTCCTCGTCCTGTGTTAAAAGGGAATCTAAAAACGGGATATGGATAACGCCTTGGGTATGTAATACGCAACACCCGATAAGAAGCAATACGAGCACAATGACAACCGTCGTCAATACGGGATGTTTTTTCGCCATTCTGCGCGCCGCTTTTCTTCTTTTTTTACTTGCCATATACTCTCCTATTCTCCACACCTACGAAACCGTAGAAAATGCCTATTACTACGGAAAAGCTACCGCCGAAAACCGACGGTAGCCTTGATACGTTCAGATCTTATTCAAAAAACCTTTCTGTTCTCGGTTTACATCGATTCGTGAATGGTTCTCGAAATAACGTCGTCCTGCTGTTCCTTCGTAAGCTTAATGAAGTTTACGGCATAGCCGGAAACACGGATTGTAAGTTGCGGATATTTTTCAGGGTGCGCTTGCGCGTCAAGAAGCGTTTCACGATTGAAAACGTTCACGTTCAAATGATATCCGCCGTCGCCGACGTAACCGTCTAACATATTCACCAAATTATCTACTCTGTTCGACATAACTGTAATCTCCTTATATTTTTATTATATTCACCTTACGAGGGATTAGTCCTCTTTACCGAGGGAACCCGGGGTGATCGAGAAGGTGTTGGAAATACCGTCTCTCGAATACTCGTAAGGAAGTTTTGCAACCGATTCAAGCGATGCAAGCGCACCGTTGCAATCTCTGCCGTGCATAGGGTTCGCGCCGGGCGCAAGGGGCGTACCGCCTCTTCTGCCGTCGGGCGTGTTACCCGTCTTTTTACCGTATACAACGTTCGACGTAATCGTAAGAATAGACGTCGTGGGAACACTGTCACGGTACGTGTAATGGCTCTTAACCTTCTTCATAAACGTTTTAAGAATCCATACGGCAATTTCGTCCGCTCTGTCGTCGTTGTTGCCGTACGTAGGATATTCGCCCTCGATTTTGTAGTCTACAACGATACCGTCCTCGTTACGTACGGGATATACCTTTGCATACTTGATCGCGGAAAGCGAGTCTGCCGCGCAGGAAAGACCTGCAATACCCGTTGCGAAGAAGCGGCGAACGTTCGTATCGTGGAGCGACATTTCCAACGCCTCGTAGCTGTACTTATCGTGCATATAGTGGATAAGGTTCAGCGTGTTTACGTACAAGTCCGCAAGCCACGTCATCATATTCTCGAACTTCGCGGTCACTTCGTCGAAGTCAAGCGCGTCGTTGCTCGTAATCGGCGTAAATTCGGGGGAAACTTGCATAGGCTTGCCCGTCTTTTTGTCTTTCATCAACTCGTCCTTACCGCCGTTGATTGCGTACAGCAAGCACTTCGCAAGGTTCGCTCTTGCGCCGAAGAACTGCATATCTTTACCGACTTTCATACAGCTTACGCAGCAAGCGATTGCATAGTCGTC